>JAPLZG010000007.1:0-575 GCA_026395155.1 Candidatus Tayloriibacteriota bacterium
ATATCCATCTAATAAAATTGTGGATTGTTGGATTGAAAAGTAATCGTCCCTATGTTTGTTGTTTTGGTAAGTTTGTTATTGATGATGAAACCCATATGAAAATAAGCGATATCGGGTTGATAAATAAAATAGTCAAAACAAATTCTTTCCTGAAAAGGATGGGTGAGGATGTTAATGGAATTTACAAAAATTATGTGAAAGTAATATCGGGCATAACCGATGGGAAAACCGTTTTAACAGAAGACCAGCTAAAATTTTATAGTAATAATTTAGCAGAGGCGTTAGACAAGATATTGAAAAAAATAGAAGAGGGAGACAAGGATGTCATTAAAACACTTGCACATATAAGACTGGCTGGGAGAGTAAAATTTCACTCTATTTTTGGATATTTCAGCATTCTATTTAGAGACGTCTTCCCTTCTATTAACGATAAAAAAGTAAATAATGAGATTGATAAGATAAATAAAGAAATTGAGGTAAAATCTACAGCTAACAATTAAATTAAACTCATATGCCAATTTATATAGAATCAAATAAAAAACTAATTAAGATAAAGGAGAAACCAGCTCCAGTAG
>JAPLZG010000007.1:637-1575 GCA_026395155.1 Candidatus Tayloriibacteriota bacterium
TTAATGGATTGAGAATTGACTCTCTCTGCTTCAACCGTGAGAATAACTCTTTTGTAATTATTGAGTATAAAAAAGACAGAAGCTTTAGTGTTATTGACCAAGGCTTTGCCTATCTTGCCTTAATGCTTAACAATAAGGCAGAATTTTTGTTAGAATATAACGAGAAAACGAAAAATAAACACTTAAACAGAGATAATATAAATTGGTCTCAGTCAAAAATAATTTTTATATCTCCATATTTTACTCCACATCAAAAAGGTGCAATAAATTTTAAAAATTTACCACTAGAGCTTTGGGAGGTGAATCATTATGATAAGAATTTGGTGGAATACGAAAAAATAGAGCCACTTGAATCTTCTGAAAATATAGAGACAATTACTGGAGGAGACAAACTCATCAAAGAAGTTGTGAAGAATATAAAACTTTATGATTTAGAATCACACCTTAAGAAAGGTTCGGATAAGACGAGAAGTTTATACGACCAACTGAAGGAAAAAATATTTAATTTAGGAGAAATTAAGGAGGTTCCAAAGCAATTTTACGTTGCTTACCGCATAGGAGATGGGCGTATAAATTTTTGCACAATACATTTTTATAAAGAAAAACTCGAAGTCTATCTTTTAATACCTGATAAAAAGTTCGAAGACCCGAAGAAAATAGCAAGGACTGTTCCTAAATCTTACGGCTGGGCTAAAAATCTAAAAGTTTTTAACATAACATCTGAAAAAGACCTTCGTTATGCAATAAGCCTTATTGAACAGTCCTACGAATTTAATAAAAATAGGTAAATGAAATTGGTAGAAATTAAAAAGTTTTTTCATAAGGATTTTTTCAATTTTTCAAACTGGATTGGGAGGAAAAAATCCGATGTTCTCAATAAGTATACAAAAGAGTATATCGCCTATTTTGACCATCTTCTCGGTCGAGCATCTAACGTT
>JAPLZG010000103.1 GCA_026395155.1 Candidatus Tayloriibacteriota bacterium
CATTATTCTTTCGATCTCCTCTCATACAAAAACCAAACGGTTATCAATACGTAACTCAATATCAAAAATACTTCTGAAAACCAAGAAATGTTCACATAAGCAAAAGGTAAGCTAGCAAAAAATTCTGACACTTTTATCATATATGAAAGCAGAAACCATGAAACCCAAGCAAACGGCAAAGATACAATTAAAGAAACAAACCCAATTATACCTGTTAAGAAACCGAAAAGCATCACAGTAGATATAAAAGCAAGTATTAAAATATTTGCAGGCAATGCAACAAAAGAAAATATGCCCATCTTATAAAGCAAAAGTGGTAAGACAAGTATTTGTGCAGAAATTGTAGAAGAAACAATATCTCTAAGACCAAACCTTTCTGTAACAAAAGAAAATCTATTTTTTAATATTGGTGCAACATAAATTATTGCAATCGTCGCCAAAAAAGAAAGTTGAAAAGATATATCAAAAACCAAAATTTTTGGATTAAATATCAACATAATCACACCAGCAATCAAAAGAGCTCTGCCTATTTTATATTTTCTTCTAGTAATGCCAGCGAGGACGACAATAAGTGACATTATCCCTGCTCGAATAGCTGTGGAAGAAGAACCTGTCATTATTACAAACAAAATTATTCCGACGACTCCACCAGAAAGCGCAAAGTTCCTTGGCAAAAAAGAAAAGAATTTAATGATAGATTCAGCTACTATCGTAATATTATAACCAGACAATGCAACAATGTGTGAAAGCCCTGCGATTCTAAAATTATTTGTCGTATTTTCATCCATCGAACTTTTTGCACCAAGAATTATCCCAGACATTAGTGAAGATTGTGGCTCTCCGATAACTTTATTTAAATTATCAATAAATTTATTCTTAAACCAAAATAAAGAAGTCTTTATCGGATTACCGTGACCAGAAGAAATCAATTCCGTTTTTGCAAAATCAATTTTGTATTCTATATCATCTTTTTCAAGATACGAAACGTAATCAAAGCTGTTAATAGAACTTAGTGAACTTGTCCCGAGTGATTTATTTCGAGCTTTGTCGAGAGAAGTTGAGGGGAAATTCTCTGGTTTTTCTAATTTACCAGAGATTTTTATCATATCTCCATATTTAAACTCAGGATAAAGGTCGGTGCTTATAATTCCCCTACCAGCCACGACACATGTGTCGCAGGCAGGCCTGCCAGAAACAGAAACACTTGAGCTAGCAAAAATTATTTTCTTAAAATCTACAGTGAGCATCACTGTCTTATCTTTTCTATTTGGTTCATCAGAAATGATTCCTTCTATCACGACTTTTTTACCCAAATTTTCAGAAAGATAAATGTCATTATTTTTTATATCTTTAATTTCATATCGAAGAACTCCAACCGCAAAAGAAAATACAAAAATAGATATTAAAAATATCACTCTTTTTTCTTTTAAATCAGTAACAAAAAACTTTTGAAAAATAAAAATAATAATCGATAGTAAAATCAGAAACAAGAAAAAAGAAAAACCAAGCTTAATAAATGAACATATAAAAATAGCAGATACAAAACCGCATAATGATATTAATAGAATAAAATCTCTACTCATAGATGAATATCTTAACAAAATAATGAGAATCTTGCTTGACTGTCAGATAGAGCCTAAAGCTCTATCTGACAGAGCATACGAGATGTTCGTTATTTTTGTCTTTGCGAGGGGTCTTGGCGACGCCCGCCTGCACCCGCCTGCAACGCTATGCGATAGCATTGCGGGCAGGACGTTATGCGTAGCATTTCGGGCAGGTGGCAATCCAGAGATGGATTGCTTCGTCATTATATTCGACCTAATTTTCTTGAGTACAACGATTAGAAAATGGAAGTACTCTTGTGGTGCTCGCAATGACGAAAAAGGCCGATTTCGCGGAGCGAAATCGGCCTTTTTTTATTTATAATTAGAACACTTACAACAACTATAACAATTACAACTTCCAACTATTTAACCCCCCAACTTCTTTTTACTTCCCTCTCATCTTCTTCGCTAAATGTTTTTTTAAACTTAATATTTCCTTTTATTCCTTTCACTTCTTTCTCACAAGAAGCCCAATCTTTATGTTTTTTAAAAATCCCATGAACTAAACTTAAATAGGAATATGCTGGAACTTTACTATTTGATTTACTTTTTTTCTTTATACCATCCCCTTTAAAATCTGTAATATCAACTTCATAATCAGAAAGTTTTCCATTAAAAAGATTAATACTTTCACCCGTTAAAGTTTTGCCTGACGCATTAGATTTTTTATCTAATGCCCGGAAAATCTGAGATTTTCCATCAGGCAAAATTTTCTCGGGTAAATCCGCAAAAGCTGTAGCTATTTCATCACATCTTTCATTTCCAGGTATTCCAGAGTGCCCTGGTATAAGATTCCATTTTACTTGATTTAATGAAGCTTTAGCTGAGGCGGGCTTTACTAATTCAAAAAGCTCCTGCCACAAATCTTTATTTAGAACTTCATCATCTTGTGCAGTTTTCCAACCATTTTTTTGCCAACCATAAACCCATTTGGTAATTCCATTTACTACATAAGCAGAATCTGTATTTATAACAATCCTCGCCCCGTCAGATTGTATTTTTATTTGACTGGGGTCGGCAACGTATTCTAATGCTTTAATAGTCCCAGAAAGTTCCATCCTATTATTCGTAGTGTGATCTTCTCTACCCCCAAGTTCTCTGACTGTTTCTATGCTTTTAACTTTAGACTTTAGACTTTCAACTATCACAGCTCCCCATCCCCCAGGGCCAGGATTCCCTCTCGATGAACCATCTGTAAAAATAACAATATTTTTTTTCATTTGAATAATAGTATCATATTTTGAATTACGAAACATGTGTATTTGTCATTCCCGCACACCTTTCTGTCATTCCGTTGAAGAACGGAATCCAGGAAAATCAGAACTGGAATTTCCCTCCTTACAGGAGCAGTATACCTTTCGCTTTTTTTACCACAAGGGCACTTCTTGTTTTCTAATTCGCTTTGCTCATAAGAAAACAAAGTCGATTACAAAAATACTCAAGGTCTTTCATTTGGGTCCCAACCCAAATTTCAACCTTCGCGGGAATGACAGAAAGGAACACTTCGTAATTCAAGGGATTATAAATTCATAAACTAATCCCAAGTTTACTATATTCAATATTCATTATTCAATATTCTATTTTAATCACACCTTCTCTTAAAACACTAATCTTTTCACCATCAATCTTTATTAATGTAGAAGGCAAAGAATCTATTTCTCCACCATCCCAATAGAAATCGATATTATTACCAAAATAATTTTGTGCTTCTGCAATATTTTTTGCAGGAGGCATTCCTTGTGGATTTGCGCTTGGAGCAACTAACGGCCCAGTTTGTTTAATAAATTTAATCAAATCTTTCTTGTCTGGAAATCTGACAGCTAAAGTTCCGTTGGCTTTATCCAAATATGGAAATAAATCTTTATCAAAAGGTAAAATAACACTTAATTTGCCAGGCCAATACTTCCTAATAAAAACTTTTATCTTCGAAGTCAGTTTAATTCCAAAAATTTCCAAATCCTTCATAGAACTTATTAAAACAATAAGGCCCTTGTCTGCATCTCTTCCTTTAAGATCATATATTCTTTTAATAGCATCCTCAGAATATACTGAAGCGACAAGCCCATAAAGAGTATCCGTAGGTATTATTCCTATTCCATCGGCCAAAATCGCTTCCGAATTCGTAAGGATAATTTCTTTTCTTATAAAAGAATTCATCATCTCTTCGAAAAGTAAAATAAACCAAGCTAAGAAAACATTTTTTCTTGAAAAATATTCGAGTTTTAAAGCGCTGTTGTGTCCTTGAACATAGCTTCTCCCTTTTATCATCAACCTCCTCTCATGAAGCTCATGAATTAAAACGTAAATTATTTCTCTACCAGACAAATCATCATCAATCCAAACTTCTCCTTTAGGAACAAAATCATAAACTCTGTCATGACCTCCAGCGGTAAAATCTATATATAAACTATTTCGAACAAGCTCTCCTGATACTATCCAGACAGAAAAATCAAACAAACCAAAAATCTTTTCTTTTTTTGCTTTTTCAGCTATTTCGTTTAAACCTAAATGAGCAACTTTCTTTGCCAAATCAGATTTAGCTCTTTCTTTTTTCTCTGCTTCACTACCATTGATAACCGCTTCCAAAAAAGATTTTCCTCCCTTCATCAACCTTCTCTGAACAATAAGATTTTTCAAAAAATATTCTATTTCATTTGGATTACTCTCAACATCTATCCATAACTCATTTTCCGGAATAAAATCTAATGCATAATGTTGACCAAAATTAGTAAAATCATTACTTATGTTTTTTCTAATATAAGCACCATCCACGATAAAAACTTTCAGATTTCTAATTTCAAGATATTTTTTTATATATAATTTATGCATGATCGTGTTCATCTGCTTCTGCTTCAGCTTTTGTTTTATGAATAGTGTGATCTCTATGTTGTGGAGGCATGTAAATAGTATAAAGTCTCATTGAACTATCGCTTGATGTATTTATCACATTATGTCTACTTCCAGCTGGAACGAGAATGGCTGAACCATCTTCTATATGGTGTTCGTCTCCATTTATTATTACGATTCCTTCACCTCTCTCTATTCTAAAAAATTGATCAACTTTATGAACCTCTTCTCCTATCTCTTCTTTTGGCAACAATTTCATCAAAACAATCTGTCCATGATCTGCTGTATAAATCACTTCTCTAAAATTATCATTCTCTAATGTCTTATCCTCAATATTTGTTACAAATCCACTCATGTGATTAGGTTTAAGTTTCTAGTTTATAGGTTTTAAAATATATTTAATACCACAATTTCAAAATTAAACGAATTATAATCTATTAATATCCATATTATATATCTTAAATACACTTTAGGGAATATAATACCGTTATATCTTCTTTTACTAAAAACTAACACCTAAAACCTAGCACCTAGCTATGATGATACGGCTCTTTCTTAATTACAGAAATAGCTCGGTAAATAGATTCTGAAAGAATAAGTCTGACAAGCTGATGTGGAAAAGTGAGCTTTGAAAGTGACCATATGAAATTTGCTCTTTGTAGAACTTCTTCATCTACGCCATAAGCACCGCCTACAACAAAAACAATTCTTTTATCACTAGCTATCATCCTTTTCTCCACAAAATCAGCCAGTTCAATAGTACTGAGGCTCTTCCCTCTTTCATCTAAAACAACCAAATAATCCCCTGACTCAATATTTTTTAAAATACTCTCGCTTTCTTTTTTAATATCTGATGAAGGAATAATTTTCCATTCTGTTTTAATGTGCCTATTAATACGATTCGTATAATCAATGACACTTTCTGCCAAATTTTTGTCTGTATCTTTACCGATAGTAATAAAAATGATTTTCATCCCGTTAGAGATAGGAAATGCCGGTCCAATCAGCACTTACTATCGTATTTTAATTAATATCTTATAATGTTTAATATTATCATATTTGCAATCCGTTTCCGTTTTCATTTCTAACGGGATCATACTTTCAAGTATAAAGGAAATATTCGACTCTGTCATTCCGGCGAAGGCCGGAATCCAGAAAAAATTAAGATGGATTCCGGCCTTCGCCGGAATGACAAAACGTGATATTATGTTTTTATTATGACTAAAAACGAAGCAAAAATAATCAAATCTCTACAAGAGAAAAAAAACCGTAATGAACTCGGTCTTTTTTTAGTTGAAGGAGCAAAAAATGTTATTGAACTATTAAATTCAGATTTTGAAATAGAAAACTTGTTTATAACGGAAGATTTCTATAATAAAAATGAGGACATTTTAAAAAATAATCCGCCTTCGCGATTACGCTTCGGCGAGACAAAGTCCTCCTGCGCTATTAGCTTCGGCGAGACAAAGTATGAAATAGCTACTCAAGAAGAACTAGAAAAAAATGGTTCTCTTGAGAGTAACGACTCTGCAATAGCGATAGTCAAAATCCCCCAACAAGAGCAAGATTCTCCTCTATTATTCTCATCTCCATCTGTCATCCCGGCGCAGGCCGGGATCCAGGAA
>JAPLZG010000055.1 GCA_026395155.1 Candidatus Tayloriibacteriota bacterium
CCAGGAATCAAAAATGACAAAAAGAATAAAATTAATTTAATGGTTAACATGGGTTTTTATGGCTAAGGCAGTCTGGCTATCACTAAAGTATTTTAATACCTTTAAATTGTATTTATTAATGATATAAAAATTATCTCGTGCTAAATAATAATAGTTAAAAATTCCATCTGGCCCCTGTCTATTAACTGGCAAAATATTATCTCAATTATATTTTATTTTATAAAAATTTAAACTAGGTTCAAATTCCCAATCCGCTCCAATAGTTACTTCATTCTTCCTCTGATTTACTAGCACATCAATCTCTTGCATCACTTTGTTTGTATTCGAATCGTACTTCCACTCATACGTTTGAAAAAAATTGACTGTCTTTACAGAATGAATAAACACCACAACAACAATCGTAAAAAATAAATAATTAATTATCTTAACTATAAAAATATTTTTAATTAATTCTTTTAACTTCTCAAAGAACAATGCTATGAATATATAATATATATATATAAAGTAAATAGCAGCTCTTTCTATTACGTATTTAGTGCCTAATAGAGCATGTTGAACCTCGATCGATAAATAAGCAATCATCATTAAGCTAAACCAAAGGATAAAATTATTGTCTCCTATTTTCTTTTTTTGGATAAATGGAATACACATCACTGCCACTCCACCAATCAAAAATATTATAATGATAATTTCAATGATTAGATTTAAATTATCTAAACCGTAATTATTCCCATACAAACTAGCACTCACTAAACTTCTAACAGTGTCCTGCCAAAACCCGTGTGTTCCACCAAAGTATAATTCATTCGCCTGTATAAGTTTTTTAATCGGAATAATTAGAGTTGTTAATAGCAGTATGACCGAAGGCGTTATGGGTAGAAATAAATTAGCGCTGATTTCAGCTAAAAAGCCTTTGAAGGTGTAATCAACCTTCGACAAATCTCTTAATTTTAAAATAACAGCTAATAATAACACCGCTAAATATATATTCAAAAAAGATAAATTCGATAAAACTGATAAGAACAAATAAATAGAACTCAAAAAAATACATTTCAATTTCATTCTAGGCTCAGCATTATCTTTCCATTTAAAAAAATAAAATATTCCCCAAGCGGAGAATCCTAAAGCCAAAGAATAGCCTCGCGCTAAAGAAAAAAAATCCAAAACGAATGGGTTGGCCACTAAGAATATTATTGGAATTCCAAAAAATACATCACTTTTTCTGTATACAAATTTTATCAATTGATAAATTCCAGTTAAATAAAGTAAATGCCCAAGCAAGGCTGGTACGCGTACCGCTAACTCATTAAAGCCAAAAAGAGCAATAGAAAGCTTGACTAATAAAGTATTTAATAAATGATTATTAGATAAAATTGGGGTATTATAATAAACAATATCCCAGAAAGAATGTTGGCTATGGTACAGAACCGTTATCGCTTCATCGTGAGTAATAGATAAAAAACAAGATCTTAGACAAGAATACACAAAAATTAAACCCAAAAATAATATTATTAAATTTTTACATTTTTCATCTTTCATTCATGAGTATGAAATTATTATCTCCAAAAGAATCGACCAATCTATAAGTGCCATTTATCACGATATTTGTATCTCTGTAAGATAATTTTTTATTTTTAAAACCAATATTTTTTGCCTGATACATCAGAATATAATCAGCTTTATCCAATAAATTAACAATCTTTAAATCAGGGTAAACATAATAATCCAAATATACAGCCAAATCGTTAGGTGCCATAATATAAACCTTTGATTTTTTCGGTAATTTATCTTTAGCAAGCATTGAATAATTAAGCAATCGACACCATCGATCACCATTTTCTAACCCACGAGCATAACCCATATTACATAACCTAATTAATCTTTTTTGAGCAATGTTTAAATTACCGATAGCATAATTATCCTTTAAATCATATAAATCGTTAAGAAAACTATTAATAAAAAATGGAGACCAAAAAATAATTATTAAAATAATTAAAACGGAATTAAAACTTTTAATGCGTTTTTTAAATAAAAATAGAATTAAAACCACTAAGCAAAATAAAATTCCAATTATTAAAGTCAAATTAATTTCTCCAAAATAAATAGCCGGAATTACATGAATTGTATAAAACGACTCAACTTGATTGAAAAACATTTTTATTTAAAGCGATATTTTATTAAAGTTAAGATAGCCTCTAATCCATCTTTTAGGCCAATTTTTTTACCATCCTTGTAACTCCGACCAGTATAGCTAACTGGCAATTCTATGATCTTATAGCCAGCCTTAATAATTTTAGCCGTAATTTCTGGTTCAAAATTAAATCTATCTGATTCTATTTTTATACCATTTAAAACCTCTCGTTTAAACATTTTATAACAAGTCTCCATGTCAGTAATTTTTTGTCGATATAAAATGCTCGTCATTAAAGATAAAAATAAATTACCAAAATAAGCCAAGCGATAATGAGGGGAAAAATTATCATCAATAAA
>JAPLZG010000135.1 GCA_026395155.1 Candidatus Tayloriibacteriota bacterium
GATGGATTGCCACCCGCCTGAATGTAGTCGGGCAGTCGCTCCGCTCGCAATGACAGAGGTGAACCACTATCTATAACTTCTTGTGCACTTTCATAAGTAAATCTTTTTGCGGATTTGATAATAGACTTTCCAAACCATTTTGAATGTACTTTTGCTTTGCTGTCCATTTCAAATATAGCTGAAAAAGCGAGTTTTTCTTCTCCTTCATTCAAGCTACAAAGATTATCAGAAAGCTCAAATGGAAGCATAGGGATAGTTCTATCTGGAAGATATACTGAGCAACCTCTCTTGTAGGCTTCTTTATCAAGTTCGCTTTTTTCTGTCACATAATGAGAAACATCTGCAATATGAACTCCAATTTCAAAGTTTCCATTATCAAGTTTTTTAAAAGAAATAGCATCATCAAAATCTTTTGCTGTTTTTGGATCGATTGTAAAAGTAAGAGTATTTCTTAGATCTTTTCTTTTTGAGTATTCTTCTTGAGGAACAGTTTTATTTGTTTGAAAAATTTTATTTGCCTCTTCAGTAACTTTTTCTGGAAAATCCACTTCAAAACCTTTATCGATAGCAATCGAATGCATTTCTGCGGAGTTTTCACCTTTCTTTCCTAGAATATTTATTATTTCACCAATGGAATTGTTTGGATATTGATTCCATTTTGTAATTCTGACTTTTACTTTATCACCATTATTTAGATTTTTGGTCTTATCTTTTTCTATTTCTATAGTAGTTTTCATTTTTCTGTCGTCCGGAATAACGAGTGTCATTTTGTCTGTTTTTTCAATTGTTCCAACAAAAAAGTTTTTGGCTCTTTTGATTATTTTTATGACTTCTCCTTCTGGTTTACCACCTTTGCTTTTACCGAAAGTTTTAATTTCAACTGAATCTCCAGCCATGGCTGTATTTAATAGTCTTGTTGAGATTTCTGCTTCAAGAATTCCTTGTTCCGAGTAGAAGTATGCGACGTTGCCCCTAACTGCTCTTATTGTTCCTTTTAGAATTTTATTTTTTTTATTTTCTTCTCTATGATTCTTTGTATTTTTCATTAGAAATCTACTATAGCAGAAAAATCTTGATTTGTATAGTTTTTTGTGTTTTAACTTTTAAATTATTTAATAAGAAGCAGAACATATTGACTTTAATCTTATTTTTGTTAGTATATCCGTCATATATGTTAATAATCAGATTACAAAGAGTAGGTAGAGTACATGAGCCATCATTTCGTATAGTTTTAACAGATTCAAAGTTTGGTCCTAAGAGTGGTAAATCTGTTGAGGTTCTTGGTTCTTATGATGCAAGAAAAGGAAAGGGGACAAATCATGTAGATGCTGAAAAGGTTAAATATTGGATTTCAAAAGGTGCAAAACTTTCAGAAACAGTTAATAATTTTTTTATTGATCAGAAAGTTATTACAGGTAAGAAAATAAACGTACTTCCTAAAAATAAAATTATAAACGCAAAGAAAGCAAAGGATGCAGAAGAAGCAGCAAAGGCTCCTAAACCAGCACCTGTTGTGGAAGCACCAGTGACAGAAGTTCCTAAAGCGTAATCTAGCTTCTGGCTGTTAGCTGTTAGTTTTAAAAAATACAAAAAATTAAA
>JAPLZG010000127.1:0-1433 GCA_026395155.1 Candidatus Tayloriibacteriota bacterium
TTTTTTAATATATTCTTTGTTATACCACAAAAGCTTTTGAGGATTAAAAATAGCCCCTGCTTTTTGAACTTTAGATATATCAAACTCTTGAATCATTTCATCTAAAGAAAAAATTTCTTTTTCTGTACCAGGATTCCAACCGACAAATGCTAAAAAATTAACAAAAGCCCCGGGAGTATATCCCATTTTTTGATAATATTTAACAGATGTCATCTCCCCATGTTTTCTTTTTGATAATTTTGCTCTATCTTCTGCAAGCATAAGTGGAAGGTGTGCATAAATCGGTGTAGGTGCAGAAATCGCCTCTTGAATCAAAATATGTCTTGGAGTATTTGAAATATGATCTTCTCCTCTTATTATATGAGTAACTCCCATTTCAAAATCATCGACAACAACAACCAAATGAAAAACCGGTTCTTCTAAACTTTTGGCAATTACGAAATCACCGAGCTCCGTCGTATCAAATTCAATTTCCCCTCTTATAAGATCATTAAATTTAACTTTTTTATTTGGATTTCTAAATCTGATAACCTCAGCCCTCTGACCTTCCTCTTTTACTTCTTCTTTTGAAATGTAGGCTTTATCTTCTGATATTAATTTCTCTATATATGCTTTATATATTCTTTCTCTTTCTGATTGTCTAAAAAATTCATCGTACGAAAGACCGAGCCATTTTATTCCTGTCATAATATCATCTTCAGACTCTTTTGTTGAACGAATTTTATCAGTATCCTCAATCCTTAATATAAATTTACCGTTATTTTATTTTGTGACTCTTTAAAGTCCGATCTTTCCCCGCATTTTTCTTCATTAGTATGAAATTCGTTAATTACCATTCGTATCATTCGAATAATTCGTATATTAGTATATTTAACTATCATGCTGAAGCCCAAGTGCTAATATTTCTTTAGCAATAATATTTGCCGAATTAATTTTTACAAAACTCTTTGCACCATCAGACATTTTTTGTATTATATTTTTATCACTCAAGATTCTCTCCACCTCAGACAAAAGTATGTTTGGTGACAAATTAGATTCTTCTATAACGACAGAGCCACCAGATCTTGCATAACTGTAAGCATTCTTCCTTTGATGATTTCCATTAGATTCGGTAATAGGTATTATTATGCTTGGGATACCCCAATTTGCTATTTCAAAAATTGTTGAACCAGCCCTAGATATAATAAGATCAGAAGCACCAGCAGACATTGTCATATTTAAATTATCTAAATAATCATATGCTCGATATCTATTTTTATTATTATTTCCTTCCAATATAACATCCGCTGTCCTTAATATTTCATCTATATTATTTTTACCTGCCTGATGTATCACATAATATTTTGAAACAAGCTGTGGAAGGATATTCAAAATTTGTTCATTAATAATTTTCGCTCCGAGAGATCCACCGAGAATTAACAACGTTGGAATAT
>JAPLZG010000127.1:1480-14492 GCA_026395155.1 Candidatus Tayloriibacteriota bacterium
ATATCTTCAGCTAAATTTAAAAACTGTTTTGCTTTTTGTTTATTCTCAAGCAATCCAATATCTCTTCTTACTGGATTCCCAGTGATAGCCACTTTTGAAGAATCAAAAAAAGTTGAGGCTTCAGGATACGATACTGCGATTCTCTTTGCAAATTTACCAGCCCAAATATTTGTCCTTCCGGGGACACTATCTGACTCATGAATAAATACTGGTATTTTTAATAATCTTGCAGCAAAAAGAACAGGAAAGCTCGTATATGCACCTTTACTGAAAATAATATCTGGATACAAATTAAAAATCTTAACTGTAGATTTAATAATTCCGCTAATTGTTTTAAATAGATCAAAAAAATTTAATATTGAAAAGTACCTTCGCATTTTGCCAGCTGGTATTTTTATAAATTCGATATTATTTTCTAAAAGCATATTTGTATCATGGGGAGAATCTGACATATAAAAAAGCTCAACAGTAAGAAGCTTCTCTTCTTTAACTATTTTATTTATCTCTTCTGCAACAGCAATTAAAGGATAAAAATGACCACCAGTTCCACCTCCTGTTAGAAGTATCTTCATTTTATTTGTAATTAATTTTTAACATATTTTGATACATTTAATACTATACCTATTTGTGCGAGAACTAAAAACATTGCTGTTCCACCTTGGCTAAAAAAAGCTAAAGGAATCCCCGAGATCGGTATTATTCCAAGCACTGATGTAATATTAATCAAAGATTGAAACATTATAATTATAACAATTCCAATCACTAAAAGTCCACCAAAGGAATCTGGAGACCTTATTGCTATTCTGAAACCGCGAAAAACTAAAAATAAAAATAAACACAATATAAATATACAACCAACAAAACCAAGTTCTTCACCCAATACTGCAAAAATTGAATCGCTTATAGATTCTGGTAAAAATTTGAATTTTTGAATACTTTGCCCAAATCCTCTTCCAAAAATTTGACCGGAACCAACAGCAATAAGTGATTGTTGAAGCTGATACCCAGAAGATAAAGAATTTACAGATGGATTAAAATAAGATTGAATTCTTGACATTATATAAGGTCTAGAAAAAGCTAAAACAGTTAAGCAGAGAATTCCGACAAAACCAAGAAGAAATATATGTCTAAATTTTCCACCAGCAACAATAAGCATAACAATTCCAGTAAAACATATAACTAAAAAAGAGTCCGTATCAGGTTGTAAAAGTAAAAGTGTGCCTATTATAGACAAAATTATTGACAGTGGTAATGGTCCATAATTAAATTGCTGTGCTTTATCTTTTACGAAAGAAAGCCAAGCAGACCAATAAACAACAAATCCAAGATTGAGGAGTGCTACTGGTTGAAAAGAAAATCCAAAAATCGATATCCATCTTTTTGCCCCATTTAATGACAAGCCAATTTGAGGTATAAAAACTAAACTAACTAATAATAAAGAAAAAATAAAGAAAATAAGCGCATATTTTTTAAAGATTTTATAGTTTATTTTAGAAAAAATAAAACAGAAAACAAAGCCAAGAATAATTCCAAAAAAAGCTTGCTTAAAAGTAATAGAACTAAATTGCACGCTATCTTTTGCCAAAATCCCCATTGAAGCAGAAAGAAATACAGCAAAACCAATTGCAGTCAAAAATATAACTGAAAACAGAAATATTTTATCTACTCCAAGATTTTTTGTCATTATATAAGAGCCAAAATTAAACCGAGAATAGCAAAAATTAGACTAACAACCCAATATCTCATTGTGACTTTGAATGCAGGCCATCCTATTGCTTCAAAATGATGATGGAGCGGAGCAACAAGAAAAACTTTTTTACCACCACGTAATTTTTTTGATAATATTTGAATAATTACAGAAGCGGTTGTAATAATTAATGGAAAGGCGATTATTGGTAAAACGGCGATACCCCTGCCTTCTCCTAATGAATCCGTCATAAAAGCGACTACTGCAAGCGTAATTGTAAGGGCCATACTACCAGTTTCTGACATATAAAATCTCGCTGGAGGAATATTAAACCAAAGAAAAGCTAAAATCGAACCAGCAATAACAGCACAAAAAGCTGCAAGATTTATTTGATTTTGAAAAAAAGCAATTCCAGAATACGCAGAGAAAATTATTGCAAAAACCCCTCCAGCCAAACCATCGATCCCATCTATAACTCCTCCAGAATACATAAGAAGTGTTACTAAAACAAAAAATGGAATAAACCATAATCCGATATTTATTCCTGACATAAGAGGCAAATTTACAGAATTTACATCAAGCTTAAAATAAAACCAAAGAGAAATTAAAAAGGAAATTAGTGCCACAAGAATTAATCTTTTTTTCAAAGAAAGTCCACCTGCATAATTCCCCCCCAATCCTCTTATTTCCAAGACATCATCAACAAGCCCAACTATTGCACCAAAAATTAAAATACAAAGAGGTATCCAAGTTTGATCTCTACTAAGAAAATCTAATTTTGTAAAAATACCACCATAAAAAATATGTCCCACAATCCAAAAAAGTAATGTAACAATCAAAACAGAGACCCAAATAACAATACCACCCATTCTCGGTGTGCTTACTTCCCTTTCAGCATGGAGACTATTAAAAATAGGAGTACCACCGCCATCAATAGAAACGGTCTTTGCCTTCTTTTTCCACATTTTATATTTATACAAATATTTTGTGAGAATTGGAGTAAAACCAATACCTACTATAAAGGCGATAACTGATGGTAAAATTATTTTAATTAAATCTATGGCCATATATTCTATATACTATCATAATGTTAAAAGTCTATAAAGTGAAAAACTCTCCATATATTCAAACCAAACGGCTCAACGTGCGTCGAGCCGTTTCTAGTCTCTCTAAACCTTCTCGTAAAACACATCCTTACCAGTATTACCTACCTGTCGCACCAGTCCTTCATTTTCAAGCTCTTGAAGGTACCTTTCAGCTGTTGCATCAGATATTCCGAGCATTTGTTCCACGTAATTATTTGTTAGAGGTTGGTTACCGCTTTCCATAAGTCCCAGTATAGCTTCCAGATTTAATTTCTTCTCCTCTGCTTGCTTTTCAATCAGGCTCTTTTGTTTAACCCTCGTCTCATTAAGAAATTTCCTTTTCCCTAACCAATACCCTAAAGCTACAGCGATGATTCCTGCAATTATTAATATAATGATGTTTATTTCAATATTCATTTTATTCTTGTTTTAAGCCATTTTTTGATAAATTACTAATTTAAACTTTACAAGTCACTTGCTATATTATACCCCTTTTGATACACTTCTTATATACATAAACAATATGTTTGTGACCAAAAAAGTGTGTCCTAGGTCTAGGGCCCACTTTTTTGTTTTAATAAACCTTGTATAAATATTTTTTATTCATTATCTTCTTCAAATCTTTATTTTTCCCGGTAAAATGATCTTTGATTGCTCCACTAACCAAATCAGATAATTGCATAGCATTCACATATTCAGAACTAACATGAGTAATATGCTTGATACGTTCAATAGTCTTTGTATTCACTCTCTCAATCAGATATTTATTAAAATGATCAAACTCACCCTTATACATTCGTCTGTCAGCTCGATCAATTACTGCTTCTATTCCGTTAGTCCCACAACCCTTGGCAGCAAAAATTAATAGTTTTGAGAGATTATAATCATCAAAAATATTATGTAATTTTGCATGACCAGCGGTCGCAAACTGTCCTTTGTAGATTCTCTTATCCACCAATCGCCAATAAACCTGTATCTCAATCTTATTTACTAAGTCCAGAATATCGTCATACATTTCAAGTGGAATAATAGTTGATTTTATTTCACTTCTAAAACCATACTTATGCCTGATTTCCAGAATGCCGTTTTCTAAGGCAAAAAGCTTTTTAGAATCAAGACAAATAGCTGACAAAATATAATAAAGACTAGCCCCTGTCGGCACCTTCTCCCCTGCGTCATTGATTGTATAAGGTTTACCCGGATCTCCCGACTCATCTATGAAAATGTAATGTTGAATATTCGCCATATGTTATTTCCCCGATTTGGTTCTATTACATTCTTTACACAACATCTGGCAATTTTTTGAGATAGTTTTTCCACCCTCATGCCATGGTTTGATATGGTCGGCTAATTCTTTTAATTCGGTTTCTAATTTATTGGTATTTTGTTTTTTATCTTTGAATTGATTAAATAACTCTCCCCAATTTACATTCACCATTTCTCTTCGATATTCAGGAAAAGTCTTTCGCACCCACGAGATAGCCTCTTGGAAATACTGCCACAATTCATTCGCATTTTTATCATGCTGATGTTTTGCCATATAACCGGCAACATTTCCTTCATTAATCCAAGAAAGTGCCGTCTCCAGATATTCCTGCCTTATTGGTGAACCCCCAACCAACTGACCCCCGTCATTTGCTAAGAGATAAGCCGCGCAGTTTGACTTGCTAAATTTGAGTTTTGCGTCCGAAAGCCATGGACCAGTATAGATAGCATTAAGCAACTCTTGAGGAGTCAGTTTTTCACCAGCGGTATTTATAATTTCAAACCATTTAATACGCTCTTTATCAGTTCCATCACAAAAATAAATCATCAATTCATAATTAAGTATCTGATCTTTTTCCTCTTTCGTAAGGTTGTGAAAATATCGGTCATTTATTGAATAATCACCATTCACATACTGACAAATACTTAATGTGCGTTGCTGACCGTCGAGTAATTCATAATTACCAGCACTATTTTCTATCCAATACATCACGTTTAGCGGAAATTGATTTTGAACGGTATTTATTACCGCATTGCGTTGTTCTGGTTTATAAACAAACTCTCTTTGATATTTTGGACGAATATCTAATTTACCACCAAAAGCAGTAACGCCCTCTTCCAAACTATCTTTATAATCTTTTACCACCTCTGCTACTTTTATTTTATGTAAATCTATTTTCATTTTATTTTAGATAATTTATTTAAACTTGTAAATATAGTAGTACCTGAGATTTGAGGAATAGAATTTATATATTTTTCAAAATACTTTTGGGGTTTATTAAAACTAAATATAAAATCTTCTTCATTTGCTTTATCTATCATTTGCTTTTTTGTTTTTTGATACTCTTCCTCATCTTTAAAATTATAGGCTAATTCTAAAAGTTTTCTTTGAATTTCTTTTGCTTTTTCTTCTCTGGCAACGACAATATATCTACGCCATTGTTCTAATTCTAATTGGGCAGCCTTACATATATTAAAAAAATCACTTAGCAGTTTAAAATCATTTGCAGACAGATAACGAGTAAAAATTTGATAATTTTTGTCCCAACTACAAGTAGTTAAAATTGATATAGATTCATTCTGAACATCAAAACCGCTATTAATGATTATTTGTAAAGAATTTTCAGCATGCTTAATTTCATTTAATAAAATAATTACTGCTTCCTTATCTCTTAATCTTACCTGTGATTTATAAACAAACCACGCAATAAGTGCCGTCAAAATAGTTGCAATTCCAGCAGAATCACCACTTAACAACCATACTAAAAATTCATTTAAAATTTTCATATTATTTTTGTAATTTATTATTTTTAATTAAAATACGATTAAATATTTTTACACCCTTAAGTAAAGTAAAGCATTCGTAACCAATCCATCTTGCAGAATTAGCAATACCTAATATTTCAAACTGTGTTGGATTATATTTATCAACAAAGGTAATTGGTACACCCATCACACCTTTATAGTCCATTGGGATATCGGCTACTTTATCAACATTTATAACGTCATAGTTATCATATTTAGGAAATTCTTTTGGTGTGTATTTTTTATACAAAACTATTTTTTCATTACGTTTTGTGGTATCCAAGTTTGTATACCAAACAATTCTACCCATACTAAAAAACTTTGTACCATTTTCAATTTTTATCCTCGATTCAGTCTCAATATTATAATCATCTGGAACCTGAAACCATTTCGTACCTCCATTATCATAACCATGCCATAGTTTATTTTCCTTAATGAAACCAAAAGTTTCTTTATAAGAAACCGCATTTTGATCACCTAAAATCAAAAATTTTCTATTATACTCTATTAGTTGTGCTATGTACTCACGAAACAAAGAAAAAGGCGGGTTGGTGACAACAATATCCGCTTGTTTAAGTAATTCTACACTTTCCGGGCTTCTAAAATCCCCGTCTCCCTCCATTGGTGACCATTCATTATTTTTATTCGCTTTAAGTTGCTCGGCGATATCACGCAAATCAAATGCTCCATCGCCATCTATATCACTGACTTCATTGATAATAAATTTATTAGCTGTGACTTTTGGACGTCCTTTTGACTTAGCCAATTTCTTATCATCACCAAACAGACCCAACTGTGTATTGGCAATCGGTGATGGCTTATAACTTGTTGCAATAAGTCTCTTTAAACCCAAAGCATTAAAATTTGATGCAAAGTATTTAAAAAAATTACTTTCAAAAGGGTCATCACAATTACAATAGACTATCTTCCCGCGAAATTGTTCCTTGTAATGTTTGAGCTCTTTTTCAATATCAACAAGCTGAGTGTAAAACTCATCATTTTTTTCCTTATTAGCCTTATGTAAGTTGCTATTTAATGATTTCTTTTCCATGATTAATATTAAAATAATACCATGAAATAGGTCTATTCTCCAGTAACCAAACGGCTCAACTTACGTTGAGCCGTTTGATTAGTAAGTCTCTATCTTTTTCAGATAGAGTCTAAAGCTCTATCTAACGGGCAATATTTTTTCTAAAATCTAAAATCTGGAATCTATCTTCTAATTCTCCTCCGACACCTTTTGCTCCGCAATATTTACCAATTTTTCTATATCAACAAATCTTCCATCAATAGTTGAACCCAAAACGACTACAATAATAGGATGCATTATTCCAGTATCAAACATAATAACCAGATTTCCCCCTGCCAAATCTGTAAAACCAGTTTTTGAAGCGATAATTCCCGGAATATTATTTATCGCTTCATTTGTATTTTTTGCAATATGTGTGATTCCACTTTCCGATGTAAAACTTGCAATATCACGATTTGTCTTCAAGAGCATTTCGGGATTTTTCCAAATTATTGTTTCAAAGATTTTTGAAATATCCGAGGCAGAACTATATGCGCCACTCATTTGAAAATCTACGTCAAGTCCAGTTTCATTTATAAAAACTGTATCTAAAAGACCCATATTTTTAACCTTCTCATTCATCATTTTTACCGCATCCATAGAATTCACTTCTTCATATTTATTAAATGCAGAAACAATTGCATAAATCCCATCGTTTGAAGATGTTATTAAACAGAAATCAAGCAAATCTTTCAATTTCCATTTTTCTCCAACAACAAGCCCGCTGTCCCCTTCTTGCATAATCGCGTCTTTTTCAATATCTATAATTGTAGTTTCTCAGTTATAAGCTTGGTAATTGATGCCAGCGGAAGTTTCTCATGTTCATTTTTTGCAAAAAGAGTCTTCTGATTATTTATATCATAAACAAAAAAAGATTTTGCCTCAATGCTATTCAATATTTCCGAATAATCAGTAGGAATTTTTTCTTTTTTTATTTTTATAATATTTTCTTCCTTTTCAATAGAAAGTAAATTAAACAAAACCACCAAAAAAATTATGGTGATTATACCAACGATATAATTTTTCTTGTTTTCTCCAATAGAGCTAAGAAATGACATTTGATTCTGATTCAGGTTCAGCTGGTAAAGTCTCGATCGAGTTTGAAGAAAGAGAATCATCTTTTATTTCAGGAACTATAGTATTTTTATAATTTTCTATTTCTGCCTTAGCCTCTTTAAATTCTGGCATATCTTCTATCTTTGTAATCCCCATATATGAAAGAAGTTCAAAAGTTGGTTTATACAAGAAACTCCTTTGATCTTTAGGATTCGTAATTTTCTCTACAAGTCCACGAATCATCAAATTTCTCAAAATAAAAGTTGATTGAACTCCACGAATATAATCGATCTCAGCACGAGAAATCGGACCTTGGTAGATTATTATCGAAAGAGTTTCAAGACCTGCTCTACAGAAGTATCTTTTGATGTTCCTAACGCTACTTCATCTTCTTTTCTAATTAAAGAAACCCCTCTTCCATTTAAACTCTCTTCCAATTTATTTAATGCAGTCAAAATTTTCTCTTCGGTAACCACTTTTTGTCTACCTTCGGTAGATCCACTGTAAGTGGAAAAGATTTGTGAAAGCTTTTTTATTGAAATCGGCTCCCCTTTCCAAAAAAGCACCGCTTCTATCGCAGTACAAAGTTTTTCCATTTCTATTTTATTTTTATCATTATTTTCTTCCATTTTTTTATTTTATTTTTTTATTTTATTTTTTTTTAACTGGATTCCCGCCTCCGCGGGAATGACAGAGAGGGTCATGCTTTAGACTAACTCATTGATTCTTATACTTATACTCATACTAATCACTTATACTTCTCATTAGTGGCTCCTCTAAAAACTAAAAGCTAACAGCTAGCAGCTTATAGCTAGTACGACGGTACCCCCACCGTCTTCGTCTCCATGCGTATATCATCAAATTTATTTTCTTGCGAGGCTTCTATTATACCCTGTTTTACTAGTTCAAGCATCGCCAAAAAACTTACAATGACATTAACTTTATCAGTCTTACCCATACCCGAAAACTCCCTAAAACCCATCTTTAAATGAGTTTTAACTCGTTCTGTGAGGTTTGTAATCATCTCTTCAAGCGATACAACTTTTGTAATTTTAACCTGTGGTTTCTTTTCAAATTTTGGTAAGTTTTTAATGACTTCAAAAATAGCTTTAGCTAAATTTTCTTTGTTCATTTCAGGACTTGGAGAAAAAACTGGCTCAAATTTTCTTGCATTTGGGAAGAAAATAATCTTTTTACCAAAATTATCTTTGATATGGATACTAAGTTCTTTTAATTTTTTATAAATCTTTAATTTGAGCTCAAGGTCGTGAATATCCGTCTTTTCTTCTTCAGAAAGATTAAGCATCGGTAAAAGTGATTTTGATTTAATCAAAAGAAGCGTAGAAGCAATAACAAGAAAATCTGTTGTATCTTTTATCGGAAAAGCTTCCCTATTTTGAATGTAAGAAATAAAATCATCAGAAACTTTTGCAAGAGAAACATCATTTATCAAAAGTTTTCTTTTTTCAATAAGTGAAAGTAGCAAGTCCATCGGACCTTCAAACACTTCAGTCTTTATTTTGAAAGCGTCACTATTCATTTCTTAATTTTGCAAAATGATACACATCAATTATTTTACCATCTTTTAAATATGATTTTCTGGAAATTCCTTCAAGTTTAAATCCATTTTTTAATAAAACTTTTTTTGAACCTTCATTCCAAGGAAAAACAGAAGATTCAATCCTATTAATTTTTTTAAAGTCTTTGAATATATAGTCAATATATAATTTTGTTGCCTCAGACATTATACCCTTTCCCCAATACTTTTCTCCTAGCCAATAACCAAAACCGAGCATAAATGGTTTTTTCTTATCAATTTCACCACCAACTGTTCCTGCGACTTCGCCATCAATATCTATAACAAAACCAGTTATTGGTCCTATCTTATTTTTTTTAAGACAAATTCCGACCCACTTTTTTGCTTCTTCTAATGTATAAGGACTCGGAAATCCTAGAAACATATTTTGAGCAATTTTTTTATTGTTAGCATTTTTTGATAAAGAAAGTTCGTCACCTTTTTTATAAAGCCTCAAAATAAATCCATTACCTTTTAAAATAATTTCTTTTTTCATTATTATTTCTTCTGTTTAATTTTACCAACTATCCAACCAATAATCACTCCATAAAAAACATATAAGAGAATACTAATTACTCCTGGCGTGCCTCCCAAGGTTCCGTTTATTGGGAATAACATATGACAATAAAGGGGTGATTGACCGCCCCAATCCCAACAAATCCCTCCAAAAGCACCCCAGAAAAATAGAATAATACTAAGGGCAATTCCAATAATTCCGCCCTTCAACCAACATGGCCAATTTTTCCATTTATTTTTCATATTTTTATTTTATTAATTAATAATTATTTGTCTTTGCGAGGGTAATCCCGTGGCAAACCATCTGCTCTGTCGTCCTCGCGCACCACGAGAGTACTTCCGATTTCTACACTCGCAATAGCTCGTAAGAAATCTTTGTCGATGCGGGGATCCAGTCTGGATTCCCGTCTGCACTGGAATGACAGATGTGATGTGGCTACTTCTTCTGTTTAATTTCAATCCTCAAATCCCTGAGTTGCTCAGCAGAAACTTTCCCCGGAGCATTCATCATCAAATCTTTTCCTTCACCTGTTTTTGCAAAAGCAATAACCTCACGAATATTTGGTTCATTTTCAAGTATCATAATCATTCTGTCCAAGCCCCAAGCGATACCACCATGAGGAGGAGTTCCTGAACCGAGTGCCTTAAGCATATGACCATATTCTCTTTCAATTTTTTCTTCGCTATATTCCATAATCTCCAAAACTTTTTTCAAAGCATCTGGTCTATGGTTTCTAACACTTCCACCTCCCATTTCATAACCGTTTAAAGCGATATCATATTGCGAAGCCATTATCTTTTCGATATTTGTTTTATTCATCAAATCATCAAAACACTCCGGCTTACATCCTGAAAATGGATTATGTGTAAATGTCCACTTTCCATCATCACCTTTTTCAAACATAGGAAAATCTACAATCCAAGCAAAAGCCAAAAGATTTGGATCATTTTTATCTGTTCTTATGTCTGGTTTATCTGAGCCATATTTCTCCATTGCTTCTTTGTAAGGAATTTTTGGAAAAGGAATTTGTTGAATTTTTTTATGAGGATAAAGTTTCTGCACAACTTCAATAATTGTTTTTTCATTTACCGCCATAACATCATCTTCTGTCGCAAAACTCATTTCCAAGTCCATTTGAGTAAATTCTGGTTGCCTATCTCCTCTTGAATCTTCATCACGGAAACATCTTGCAAATTGAAAATATTTTTCAAAACCAGCAGACATTAAAAGCTGTTTATATTGTTGCGGAGATTGTGGAAGAGCATAAAAATTTCCTGGGTCTATTCTTGAAGGTACAATAAAATCTCTTGAACCTTCAGCGGTTGCAATAGTTAGACTTGGAGTTTCTATTTCTGTAAATCCTTCTTTTTCAAGAATATTTCTAACAAGTGTCATTACTTTGCTTCTGTTGCGAATATTTTTTTGCATTCTTGGTCTTCTAAGATCAAGATATCTGTATTTTAACCTTGTGTCTTCACCAATTTCTTTTCCATCACTTGTCACATCAAATGGAGGAACACTTGCTTCATTTAAAACTTTCATTGAAAGCATTTCGATTTCAACGGCACCATTAACTTCATCTTTATTAATCATTCTTTCTGGTCTTGCATTTATTTTTCCAGAAACTTCTACTACCCATTCAGGGCGTACAGTGTTTGCAAGTGCATGAGCTTCAGCATGATTTGGTAAAGCCACCATCTGAACTTTTCCAGACATATCACGAAGATCAATAAAAATAAGTTTGCCATGGTCGCGTCTGACATCCACCCAACCAGAAATTGTAACTTCTTCTCCTACCTTCCCTGCCAAATCTTTTATATATGTTCTCATCCCATTAGAAATTTTACTTATAATATTGCTTTCTTTTTTAATTTCACTCATTTTTTATATTTCCCATTTTTATATCTGATTTCTCAGAATTTCTAACGGGACAAGTTTTTTATTTTTTTGTCTCGAGTTTTTGTCGAGAGATTAATAATTCTTCAACCTTTTTATAACAATTTATACATAAGTGGTATTTTATGACCCGACGGTCATTATCTGGTGGACTTAATAATATTCCGCCAAACTCTTCTAATTCTTTATTACATTTATCACATTTTGGTTTTATAGACATAATAATTTTAATTCTAATTATCTTTTACAAATACAAACCTCGGAACTTTTTGACCATTTATTTCGACTAATTCTTCAAACATATTGGCGGGCCGAACCCAATACTTTGACATATTGTTTTCATAAAGAGATTCATACACCACTAAGTCCTCTTTTGTTTCAGTATGTTTATCTACAAAATGAACTTTGTATAAATTCCCTGTTTTTGAATGTTTGTAAATTCCTGTTTTCATCTTGATAATTTTAACATTTAAACCAATAAATTTTTAATCATTTTAACTAGAATATCTTTATCTTTTGGGTTACTTCCCGCAATAAGTAGTGTTAATGCAACAAGACCACTGTCATTAATTTTTCTTTCGCCATTTTTATTATATGATAATCCAGTCTTTTCGATATAGTAAGCAAAAATAATTGATGCTATCCTTTTATTGCCTCCAACAAATGAGTGATCCTTAACAACTAAATAAAGTAGGTTTGCGGCTTTTTCTTCTGTTGTTTCATACAAATCCTTACCATTATATGTTTGATATAGATTATCTATGGCAGATTTAAATGAGTTGTCTTTCTCTAAAGCAAATATTTCCTTTTCACCATCTTCTACAAACTTCTCACTCACACTCTCTATCACTCTAAAACAATCATTGTAAGTCAGTTTGAATCTCGACTTTGTTCCTTTTATTTCTTTAAATGATTCTCTGTCATATTCATCCAATAAACTCAATGCTTTTGAATAATCAGATAGTATATTTAGAATATCTTTTGTTTTATCTGATAAAAGCTCTTTTCTAGATGAATCTTGAATAAATGAAACAGCTTCCTGTAAATCTTTTAGTTTATTTCTAGCTTCTAATAGACGAGTTTCATTTATAGTATAACCATCTACAATATGTTTTCTTAATACATTTGTCGCCCAGATACGGAAATTTGTGGCTATTTTTGAATTAACCTTATAACCCAATGATATTATACAATCTAAGTTATAATGATTTGTGTTATATCTTTTTCCGTCCTCCGCAGTTATTAGGAAATTCCTAATAACTGAATCTTTATCTAATTCCTTGCTTTTAAATATATGTTTTAAATGTTCATTAATTGTTGGAATTGAGACTTTAAA
>JAPLZG010000062.1 GCA_026395155.1 Candidatus Tayloriibacteriota bacterium
TATATAACGTAACATCTATTACAACAAAGGCTACCAGGAAATTTAAAAATGGATTTGGTCTTTTTATATATAAAACAATAAAAAGAAATCTATTCTGGGGATATAAAAAGGAAGAAAAAAATAACCAAATGTATTTAATAGCAGAACCAGAAAAAGCTCTACTAGATTATATTTACTTTAATTTATCAAAAATAAAGAAAACAGAAGCTATAGATGAGCTCAGATTAAATAAATCTGTAATTAGAGGATTAAATCAAACTAAATTAAAAAAATATCAAAAAATATTTAATAACAAAAAAATTAATAAAATAATACAAGAAATATTAAAATAAAATGCTTACACTAGAACAAATAAAAGAATTCGTGGGTATAGAAATATTCCAAAGAAGTCACAAAGCTGCTCTTGTTGAATATCTACAGTATGAAATATTAGATTCATTGTATAAACAAAAGAACAGTGAGAAACTCTCTTTTATCGGTGGTACATCTATAAGGATAGTTTACGGTAGTCAAAGATTTTCAGAAGATCTAGATTTTGATAATTTTGGTTTAAAATTTAATGATTTTAAGGAACTTCTAAATCATGTAGTAAAAGATATGGAACTAAAAGGATTCAATCTAGAATTTAGATTTGTAGAAAAAATGGCTTTCCATTGTTATATAAAATTTCCCAAAATCCTATCACAAAACAACATTACAACAGATACCGAAGAAAAACTTCTGATACGAATAGATACCGTAGAAAAAGATAAAATAGTGAAATCAGATATATCAATTCTTAACAACTTCAATGTTTATAGAAAGATTTTAGTGAATCCATCTTCTATTATTTTATCTCAAAAGATAATTACTATTCTTGAAAGGAAAAGAGAAAAGGGGCGAGATTTCTATGATGTATCATACCTGCTCGGAAAAACAGAACCAGACTATGAATATATAGAAAAAAGTCGTGGAATAGACAGAGAAATGTTAAAAAAGAAACTTCTAGAAAGAATAGACGAAGTAAACCTAAAAGAACTAGCAGAAGATGTCATTCCTTTTCTTATAAATCCAAATGATGTAAATAGAGTCTTAACTTTCAAAGAATACATCGAACAAAAGCTGTAATACAAGATGGGTTTTTGCTCCGCAAAAACCCAGCCCATCTGTTATCCCCTCAATTCTCAAGGTCAGATATAAAAGGGGACTGGATTCCCTTCTTCAAGGGAATGACCCCAGTCAAATATAAAATCAATTTGACGGGGCAGGCAGAAGAGATGGATTCCCTTTTTCAAGGGAATGACAGAGTGGGAGACCTTAGGTTTTGACTAAGTTTATAAACTTTGATAGTATTATGACATAATATTATAAGATAATATATTTAAATTTATGACTACAATATCTGTACCAATACCTGAAAATTTAGTTGATTTTATAAATCAAATGATTGCAAATGGTAAGGCTGAAACAAAAGCTGAGGTTGTTCGTTTTGCTCTTAGAAAATATGCTGAAGATGAAGCTTTTGTCTCTGTTCTTAAATCTAGACAAGAGATAAAAGAAGGAAAATTGTTGGAGGGTAATCTTGTTGATTTGGTAAAAGATTTTAGAAAAAAAGATCTTAAGATCAAAAAATAGTATGTTGAATATAAAATATTCACATCACTTTGTACGTAAGGTATCTAAATTGGAAGACTCTTTGGTTGAAGAAATTCAAGATAAAATTGAATTATTAAAAGATGAGAATAATCACCAGAAATTAAAGGTTCACAAACTCCACGGTGTGCTCGATGGCTCAATGAGTTTTTATGTAAATTATAAGATTCGGGTAATTTTTGAATATATTTCTAATAAAGAGATTGTTTTGGAAGATGTTGGGGGACATGATATTTATTAATTTTTTATGAGAATGTTAAATCAAGGTCAGACCTTTCTTGGGATTTTAAGGTCAGATATAAAAGGGGACTGGATTCCCTTCTTCAAGGGAATGACAGAGAGAGGGGGAAAACCAAGGTCTGATCTTGATTTATTTTTGTGCTATAATGCCACTTGCTATTTTTTTTGGTTTTCATTCACCCAATAAAGTCTTAGCTTCTTTGACTGATGATATGGTTGGGATTATACTGTCAGTTAGTATAAAAAGTTAAGTAAAATTTACTGAGACTTTATAGGGTTAATAGTATTACATAAATAGTAGTTAGTAATTAATAGATTAATAGGGTAAAAAAATGTCTAATACAAATATACAAAATATAATTAAATACGCGATTTTTACAGGGCTTTGGGCAGTTCTTATAATTCCTTTTATTGTCGCAAATGGTATGTTTTTCCCTTATATCGTAGGGAAGAATTTTACTTTTAGAATAATTGTAGAGATAATTTTTGCACTTTGGGTTTATTTGGCTTGTGTTGATGTGAAGTTTAGACCAAAGTTTTCTTGGGTTTTGGGTGCTGTTGCACTTTTTGTAGCTGTGATGGGTGTAGCCGATATACTTGCTGTTGCACCTGCGAAATCTTTTTGGAGTAATTTTGAAAGAATGGATGGGTGGATCACACTTATACACCTACTTATGTATTTGGTTGTTTTTGGAAATGTAATGAAGGGCGAAAAAATCTGGCTTTGGTTTTTCAGGTCATCTCTCCTTATGAGCACAATAATGTTTATGCTTTCTATTTCAGAATGGCTAAAAACAGGTTCTGATAGAGTTTCTGTAACTCTTGGTAACCCTATTTATGTCGCGGTTTATTTTCTTTTTAATTTCTTCTTTGCTTTGGTTTTGTTTTATAAAGACGTTTTGGTTAAACATCACGAAAAGCACAATCCAATCGCTGATATCTGTAAGAATTGGCTTACTTATGTTTATGCACTACTCGCTTTAATTTCTGCATATGGAATTTGGAGAACAGGTACAAGAGGTGTACTTCTTGGTCTTATCGGTGGAATTATAGTTACACTTTTAATTATTGCTATTTTTGAAAAGAAAAATAAATTCTTCAGAAAGATGGCGATTATAAAATTAATCGTTATAGTTGCAATTATTGGAGGATTCTTTGCAATTAAAAATACTCAGTTTGTAAAAGATAGCACAATGTTGAATAGGTTATCTGCTATTTCTTGGAATAATGTATCTGGGCAAGGACAAGCAAGACAATATGTTTGGCCGATGGCTATCAAAGGTTTTCAAGAAAAGCCGATACTTGGTTGGGGACAGGATGGTTTTAATTATGTATTCAATAAATATTATGATGCAAGAATGTATAATCAGGAACAATGGTTTGATAGAGCACACAATATGCCACTCGATATGCTTGTCGCTGGAGGTATCCTTGGCTTGCTAACTTATCTATCTATTTTTCTCGCAACTTTGTGGGTAATTTGGAAGAGAAGAGAAAAGCTCGGAATTGTTGATGCTGGTCTGCTTGTCGGTTTGCTTGCGGGATATTTTTTCCAAAATCTTTTTGTGTTTGATAATCTTGTAAGTTATTTTTTCTTCTTCATAATACTTGCATATGTCTATTCTAGGGATATTGATGATAAAGAATTGTCTAAGGAATTAAAAGTGGAAATTAAATCTGACACAGTCAATTATATGGTCCTGCCTGTTTTGATTGTAATATTTGGTATATCTTTGTGGTATCTCAACATTAGACCAATAAATACTAATTTAAACTTAATAAATAGTATTCAGGGATATAAAGAAGGTCCGTCAAAAAATTTGGAATATTTTAAAAAAATACTTTCTTATAATACAGTAGGGACTCCAGAAATCCGTGAGCAACTTATAAGTATTGTTCCTAGAGTTGTTGGTATGGAAGGTGTAGATAATAAAATAAAACAAGAGTTTGTTGATTTTACTTATTCTGAAGTACAAAAACAGGTTGCAGAAACTCCAGAAGATGCGAGGTATCAATTGTTTGCAGGATCACTTTTGGATAATTTGGGACAATATGAAATTGCACTTCCGTATTTGCAAAAAGCAGTAGAACTTTCACCAACTAAATTGACGATGCTTTTTGAGCTTTCAAAATGTTTATCATATGTTGGACAAAAAGAACAAGCACTTGAAGTTGCGAAAAAGGCTTATGATTTGGTTCCTGTATTTGAAGAAGGAAAAATAAATTATATTGCAACAGCTATAATGAGTGGGAATAATAATTTGGTAAAAGAATTACTTGGTAATGCTACATCTACAAGCCAAAGTATTGTAAGAGCGTATCTTTTTAACGCTTCTAGTTTCTTGAAGAAAGGTGATAAATATAGCGCGGTCTTGGAAGTAAATAAAGCAATAAAAACTGTGCCTGTTTTTAAGGAACAGGGGGGAGAGGTGATTAAGGGGATATGGGAGGGGACGATAGCTGAGTAAAGGCTCGCTCGCAGAGCGTTTTAAAAGCACGATAAAAA
>JAPLZG010000078.1 GCA_026395155.1 Candidatus Tayloriibacteriota bacterium
TATCTATAAGATTTATTCCCAAACCCTTTTGATCTTGATATCCACCACCAATTTCATAAAAATAAACATCAGAAGAAACAGCAATTGCTTTTCTCATATCAACATAACCATGTGCTTTCCAATCTTTAAAAACAGTAGGACTTTCTGGATTGTATGGATTTGGAATTGAAATCGATCCAGTACTCAAAATATTTTTATATGGATCAATAATTTTTTCTGTTAAAGCAGAAATTGCCATAAATGGTTTTACAATAGAACCGGGAGTGTAAAGTCCATCAACAGCCCTATTTAAAAGTGGGGTATTTTTATCTTTCAAATATGAATTTATTTTTGATACATTACTACCATCGGTCATAACTTGAGAACTATATTCTGGATAACTTACAAGAGAAAGTATTTCTCCAGTATTCACATCCATCATAACTCCCGCCCCACCCGTAAATCCTACTCTTTCTGCAAGCCCAGAGATTTCTTTATACATTTTTTCTTGAACTTTTGAATCAATAGACAATTTAATATCGACGCCGTCCTTGGCTGGGCGAATCATATTTTCAGACTGAACTTTATTATGTGCATCAACCTCAATTATTTTTAATCCATTATTACCCGTAAGAATTTCATTATAAAAACTCTCAACACCATCTTTACCTACAAAATCTTCATTATAATAAAATCCGTACTTATCTTTTGATGGATATTTAATATAACCAACCACGTGTGAAAGCCCATCCGTTGAATCATATTTTCTCAAGGAGAATTCTGGGTTATTTTCATCGTAAACATTCCATGCAAGATTTTCTCCATTCCTATCAGAAATCACACCCCTTTTTGTAAAGATTAAAGTATGTCTAAGTCTGTTATTTTCACTTTTATTAAAATTTTCATCTCCATTTTTTATTTGTAATAACAAAGCTTTAAAGAAGAATGAACCAAACAATAAAAAACAAAAAATAGTTAAAAACACAAAAGTGTTATGCGAAATTGGCTTTTCTATTCTTCCTTCAAATTGATAAACATCAAATTTTGGCAAATTTTCTGAATCAATAAAAACCTCATCCGGATCGATCTCTTTTGTTTTATCTCTATATTTTTTCGAAAAGAAAATGTATTTGAATCTATTGAACATAAATATTAAATTTACTTAAAAAAATTGATTATAAACTTTGAATTACGAAACATGTGTATTTGTCATTCCCAGATGCAGGTCCCCGTCTTCATGGGGATAAACTCCGGCGGGAATGACAGAAAGGAACGTTTCGTATTCATATTAAGACTAATAGAATTTTAGCATCTTTTTGATGCTTGGAGAAATAAAGTAAATTATTATAAATAGTAAAAAGAAAAACAGATTAAATCTTAAACCAAAAACCATATTACCTCCATATAAAATATCTAGAAAAAGTCCGAAACAAATTCCCTCCAAAAAGTTATTAAAGATGAGAAAAGAAATAAAAATTAGGAGAGCAGTTATATACGAAGGAGATAAAAATACTAAAAATAATATTAAAATATTTATTATGATTCTTAACATTATTTTTTATTTAAAGATGGAACAACAATAACACCAAAAACATTTGGTGATATAGAAGGAATTACTATTGTGTCTCCCTCTTTTACTTCTACCTCCCTTGGAATATTTACACTGAAATTCCCTCCGCCAGACCCAATAGCCTCTTTTTCAATGTTACTTTCACCTATCAAAACCATAACTTTCTCCCCGGGTGAAGAATACAAAATAACCTTCGAAGAATCGGAATATACTTCTGAAATGTAACCAATAAAGACATTTCCATCAACAACAACTTTATCGCCAACAGATATATTTTGATCAAGCCCTATATCAATAATTAGAGTGTCATAAGGAGACAAAGTCGGCTTAACAAGAATTGCCCCTAAAATACTTTTATTATTCAAGCTTTTCCTATTTAATAATAACTTAAGATCTTCGTTTTCTGAATTTAATATATCTTTAAGTAATAAATCTCTTTTATCTTTCTCAATTTGTTTCTTTAAACTATAATTCTCCTCGATTAAATTTGATTTTGATCTTAGCAAATTAATATTATCAGATATGAAATAATAAAAAGAACTTTTTATTTTCCAAAAAGGAGAAGCTATACCAAAAATAACGCTCTGTGGTCCTGAAAATGAGAAAATAATAAATAAAATAAAAACAACTAAAATAGATAAGAAAATATTTCTCTTCTTATTTTTTGCACTCGAAGAAAAACTATCTCTTAAGAGGAAGGTCATCTTCGTTTTGAATTAATACTTCTCTATAAAGCTCGATATTTTCAAGAATAATTCCAGCGCCTCTTGCAACAGCAGTTAAAGGATCATCTACAACTCTAACTGGAATTTTAAGATGTTCAGCAAGTAAAACATCAAGGCCTCTTATAAGAGCACCTCCTCCAAATAAATATATTCCTCTCTGCATTACATCTGCAAGAATTTCAGGTGGTGTTTGTTCAAGAACCTCTTTTGTGGCATCAACAAGAGCCTCGATAGAAGCAGACATAGCTTCACGAATATCACTGTCTGTAATAATAACTTCTCTTGGTAAACCAGTTATTAAATCTCTCCCTTTTATTGAAGCTTCAAGTGGTTCATCAGAAATAACAGCTCCGATAGATATTTTAATATCTTCTGCAGTCTTCTCTCCAATTAAAATTTTAAATTCACTCCTTATATAAGAAATAATATCATTATTAAGTTTATCACCAGCAATTCTAAGATTTTTTGATCTAACAATTCCAGACAAAGATATAACAGCGATATCAGAAGTTCCGCCACCAATATCGATTACCATATTTCCTGCAGGTGATTGTATTGGAAGACGAATACCAATAGCACCAGCCATCGGTTCTTCAACAATATGAACTTCGCGAGCACCGGCACTTCGTGTTGCATCTCTCACAGCTCGTATTTCAACATTTGTAACACCAGATGGAACACCGACAACAACTCTGGGTCCAAGCATTTTTGGAGAAAATTCTTCTGCCTTTCTTATTAAGTGGGCAATCATTTCCTCGGTAACTTCAAAATCTGAAATAACTCCATCTACAAGAGGTCGAACAGCAGTAATGTGAGGAGGCGTTCTTCCGAGCATTTCTTTTGCTTGCATTCCAACAGCAACAACCCTACCTGTCTTTTGATTCATCGCAACAACAGATGGTTCATTTATGACGATACCCTTTCCAGTAAGATAAACTAGAGTATTTGCAGTACCTAAATCTATTCCAATATCGTTGGATAAATATCTATCTAACTTTCTTTTTGTATCTTTAAAAAATTTAAACATTTACCCTTTAAAATTTTAATTTAATAATGCGACTCATTTTTACTATTTACTCGTTCTATCCAGCTTAACCCTAAAAAATTACTAAGTTCAATTGCGGAAAAATTTTATTGGGTGATTTGAATTTGTCTGGCGGGAAAAGGTCCGACCTTTCTCCGGATTTAAGGTCGGACCTTAAAGAGCCAGTCGTCTTTATCATCTTATTCAACAAACTTCTTCACAAACTCCATCAAATCTTTCTCTTTAATTATTTCTATTTTTCCACTCTTCCTTTCTTTAATTTCAAACTCACCTTTTTCAATCCCCTTTTCACTTACAACAATTCTTAAAGGAATCCCGATGAGGTCAGAATCATTAAACTTCTCCCCGGCACGAGCATCTCTATCATCATATAACACCTCAATACCATTTTCCGCAAGCTTGCCATAAAGTGATTCTGCTGTCTTTTTAACTTTATCATTTTCCGAGCTTATTTCTATTAGGTGAATTGAGAAAGGCGCGATAGAAGCCGGCCAGACCAAACCCTTATCATCAGAAAGAATTTCCACCACAGTTCCCATTAACCTTCCGAGTCCGATTCCATAGCTTCCCATCACTACAAGTTTTTCTTCACCCAATTCATTCTTATATTTTAAATCAAACGGCTCAGAAAATTTTGTTCCTAATGAAAAAATATTTCCAACTTCGATTGACTTAAGTTCAACTAATTTATTTTTATCTAATCCTAAACTATTTAAGACCTCGTCATTATATACTTCCTTATTTACGGCAGGAGTTACAGCTTGAAATTCATGAGAAAATTTTGAAAAAGTTCCACCGGATGCAAAAGTAATATGAGTTAAGTGACCGATACCAACTCTATCAAAAATATTTTTATAGGAAATTTTTGATCTCTCATAAAATTCATTATGCTCATTTTCTTCTTTAGAAAAAGAATATAATGCTTTCCAATAAAATTCTCTTCCTCTTAATACCCCTGATTTACTTCTGGCTTCATTTCTGAAGATACTTTTAAAATCATAAGGATAAACAGGCAAATCTTTATAAGAGCTTATATATTGTTTTAATATATTTGCGTATGCCTCTTCGTTTGTAAAAGACAAACCAACTTCAGTACCATTTTTTAATTTTGTTTTAAACCAATTATCAACCAACTCATCACTCCATCTGTTTGATTTTTCCCAAACCTCTTTGCTTTGAATAATAGATGTCTTCATTTCTGTTCCACCAAGTTTATTCATCTCATCACGAATTATATCTTCTATTTTCTGCATAACACGAAGTCCAAGTGGAAGATAAGAATAAACTCCGGCCATTTCTTTACTTACAAAACCAGCACGAATAAGAAGTTGAGCATTTTTTGATACTTCATCTTTAGGAGCGTCTTTACGAGTTTTAGAAAGTAATTTACTTTGATACATACATATTTTTTAAAATAATAAACTCATGCAACTAAATCCCAATAACGAGACTAATATACCAAAATATTACATTAAGTATGGTGAAAAAGAAAG
>JAPLZG010000033.1 GCA_026395155.1 Candidatus Tayloriibacteriota bacterium
ACTTACCAAATGATCATCGTTCATATCTATAGTCATATATTGATATGATACAGATGATTCAACGTTTGGGGAGTCCTATTTGGGCTCCTTTTACGTTGGAATCGAATCTCATTTGGGTGTAATTGTGCGTTGGACAAGACTCGACGTTGACGGGTAGAAACAAAAAAGATAAAATACTAAAAATGATTGATGATATTAAACATGTTTTTAACAGGGGTATAAATAAAAATGATATTTTTATTGATGACTATGATCGTATGAGATTTATAGAAAGTCTGTATAAGTTTAATAATGAAAAAGTAGCTATAAGGAGTGAAACAAAATCTTTTTTTGATAATCCTCCCCCGCAAGAAAAATTGGTTGAGATTTTAAAATGGACACTTATGCCCAATCATTTCCATTTACTAGTTCAGGAAAAAATAGAAGGCGGAATATCAGAATTTGTTAGGAGACTAGGAAATGGCTACACAAAATATTTTAATATTAAACACAAAAAGAGTGGTTTTCTTTTTCAAAATAGAACAAAAATGATACTAGTAAAGAGCGAGCAACAGTTTCTTTATATACCTTATTACATTGATTTAAATATCTTGGATATTTATTTTCCAAATTGGAGAGAGGATGGATTAAAAGATTTAAATAAAGCACTCGAGGTTATGAAAAACTATAAATGGTCAAGCTTTCCAGACTACTTTGATGAAAAAGAGAGGGATTTTTCTTGTGTTGTTAATAAAGAATTATTTTATGATTTATTTGATCTTGATGAAGAACACTACAAAAAAGAACTGAAAGATTTTATCAAAAGCCCAATTAAAAAATTCAAACCAGATTAATCCGTCAACATACGACGTTGACGGATTATTAGAACAAAATAAGTTTCCTCGAGATCAAACTCTTCTTGTGATTTAAGACTATAACTCTTCCCGACTTTTTTACGTCTGTTATACCCGTCAACATACGACGTTAACGGATTGTTGATGTAGCTTTTGGTAACAATGCTTCTACGGTATAAGTATTTCCAGCATCCCAAAGCATCCAAGAATCAAGTCCGGAATCATAAGTTGCTTGTATTTGCTTCCTTACCATTTCAGGAGTATATGTTGCTCCTAAATTGAAATCCTGAAGCCAAGGCCTTAGTTTTAATGGGGATGAACTAGCTGTAACCGCTCTAGTAAATGCTTGATCCATCGAATATTTTATAACTTCATAAGGATGCTCTGCTGGTTTAGCAAAACCTAAAAATGTTGGTGGGTAATGCGAAGGATAAACCATAGGTGCAACATAATCAAAATTAATTAGAGCATCTTCGAGAATCTGTCCAATATTTAAATCATCAGTATTTGTCGTGGTCATTCCGAAAAGGTCTGCGGAAATCTTTATCCCACTTGAAACCCTTAATTCTTGATTTAAAAATTCAAAAAAACTTTTTAACACAATTGATCTTGGGGTAACTTTTTGACTCGAATTAAAAACCGTCGAGTTTGTACTAGTGCTTACTGGAAAATAAATATCGTTCATATTACCATCGGACGGAAATCTTATATAATCATAATTTAATTCATCAAAACCAATTTTGTAAGATTCTCTTCCAAGATCAACTAAATAATTCCACATTCCTTTTGAGCCAGGATCAATATAATTTATTCCTTTTTTATCTGCCCATAATTTAGTTCTGTCACTATTTTTCTTTACTGCCCAATCTGTATTTATTTTAGCGATAAAAGGATCTTGAAATGATGTAATTCTACCTATTACATAGACTCCGTTATCATGTAACTCACCAATAAATTCCTTCATATCACTTACACCACACTCACTCTTTTCGTATGCCTTATCAAAAATTTCATTACTAGTCTTTACTGATATAGTCCCAGAATAATCCTTTATATCAATAATAATAGAATTAATTTCTGTTGTTGTTGCAATTTTTAAAAGCTTTTCTCTAAAAGATGGCATACTTGCGACGCAAGATGTCATATAGATTGCTTTTACCTGTTTAGGAGTTTCTATATGTTTTACAATAAAGACATTCTCTGTAGAAGAAGATAAAACTCCAGCGCTATTTGAAATTACATTTTCAAATACATAAGGAAAAAAATTTGGTGTAATAAAATACAAAACAAGAGCAACAGTAATAAAGACTACAAAAAATAAAATATGTCTTTTTTTAAAGGCTCTTACCATATTAAATTATTTTTCTTCCTTTCTGTTATTTTTAATTTCTGGAGAATTTTGGGAAAAAGTATCATTTTTTATTTCCCTGTCATTATGAAGCTGTCTTATAACTTCATGGAGTTCTCGTCTGATTAAGATAGAAAAGACTGCAATAGATAAACCAAAAATAATATAAAAAAAGTTCTTCCATTCCATAGAAAAACCAGAGTAAGGAATTAAAGCCACTAAAAGACCTAATACAAAAATACTTGAAATTTTTATCATTTACCCGAGAAAATTTTTACTAATAAAAAAGTTATTCGCGACTTCATACATAACTTTTGAACAATATCAATTACTGACATTACAATTGATTCTAGCACTAAAATAACTTTTTTGCATTATGCAATATTAACCTTAATCTTAAGTAAAAAATCAAACCAAATAAAAATAATAAATCATGTTTAAAGATAAACACTTTGCATAATGCGTTAGTAAAAACTTTAGCGGGTGAATAATATAACACATTCTTTCATTCCTGCGTAGGGTGGATTGCCACCTGCCCGCAATGCTACGCATAGCGTTGCAGGCGGGCGGAAGACCTCGCAATGACTGAAGAGATGGATTCCCGTCTTCGCGGGAATGACAGACGAAAAAGAAACAGACGATTTTTGCTTTGCAAAATTCCTCTTTTGTTTTATATCTTTATACTCATACCATACTTTGTGGTTAACAAAACAACCTTATTCTTTTCTCCTGCAATTAAAACATTTACAACATCTATAACAATTACAGCATTTTACTCCTCTTCCGCGTGAAGTCTGCGAAAGTAAAGTCCGCGTAATTCAGCGGTTGGATACCATAACCACAAACTCCCCTCTTATTTTATCAGGATTACTATTGAAATAACTCAAAATCTCTTCCGGGCTACCAGAAACGACTTGTTCATAAATCTTTGTAAGCTCTCTCGCAATAATAACTTTTTTATCTGGTGCAAACTTTATGAGTGATTCCAAAGTCTTTATTATCCTGTGTGGTGATTCATAAAAACACATCAATCTTTCTGAGACAGCGATTTCCTTAAACAAAGTCTCTCTTCCTTTCTTGTGTGGTAAAAAACCTAAGAACGTAAACTCGGCAACTGAAATACCAGAAATAGATAGTGCAGAAATAATTGCACTCGGACCTGGAATAACAATAATCTCAACTTCTGGACATGATTGTTTAATCTGAGAAACCAAAAGTGAACCAGGATCAGAGATGGTTGGGGTGCCAGCATCAGAAACTAAAGCCAAATTTTTTCCTTCATTAATAAGCTCAATTATTTTTTCAGCTTTGGAGATTTTACTCTGAGCATGATAACTCATTGTAGGGGTTTTGATTTGATATCTTTCAAGTAAATTTCTTGTAACTCTGGTATCTTCACAGAGAATTAAATCAACCTCACCCAAAATACGCACAGCTCTATATGTGATATCTTCAAGGTTTCCTATTGGGGTTCCCACAACATAAAATTTGTTCATTTTCATGAGTTGATATTACATCAAAATTAATAAAATTCCAATATGTAAATTCTTATATTTCTTGCTTTCTACTTTAAACTTTAGACTTTCGACTCTACAAGATTTTCTGAAATCTTGTAGATATCCCCCGCACCGATTGTAATCAATACGTCATCTTTTTTGAGATTTTCTTTAAGATATTTTTCTATTTCGAGAAAATCACTAAACACATGCACACCACCTCCCCTCGCAGACTCGGTACTCCTCCTAAGAATAGGAGGAGATTTCAGAATCTGATTTTCAGAGGGTTTTATCTCCTCCTTGATTAAGGAGGAGATAGCGGGAGTTCCGAAACAAGAGTTCCCTTTCCCCGCCTTAGTCAAGGTTGAAATTTGGGTATAGGGACCCAAATGAAAGACCTTGAGTATTTTTGTAATAAAAAAAGCGAAAGGTGTACTGATCATGTAATGATGGGTATGGTTATTCTGATAACCGGGGCGGTTGTGTTCTCTTATCTTCTCAGCCAAAATATCTGAAGAAATTGTCGGGTCAAATGCTTCACGTGCAGGGTAAATCGGAGCCAATATAATTTCATCAGCATCTTTAAAAGACTGTGCAAAATCATTTAATAAAAGTTTTGTGCGAGAAAAAAGATGCGGTTGAAAAACTGCCACAATTTTTTTACCACCTCCTCCATAGGCGGATCCGCCTTTTGCGGAAAAAAATTCTCTCGCGCCTTTAAGCGTAGCTTTTATTTCTGTTGGATGGTGTCCGTAATCGTCATAAACTAAAGTTCCGCAATCTGTCTCTCCTTTAAACTCAAACCTTCTCCATGTTCCTGAAAATTCTTCAAGCGACATAATTGCTTTCTTTTTGTCTATTTCTAAAAGGTGCGCAACAGCAAGAGCCTTCTCTGCATTTTTTAAATTATGCTCACCAGGAATTTTCATCTTTAATTTGCTTTTAAATTGATTACTAAAAACAATTTTTGCCTTACCCAATAAAGGTTCGGCTGACGCATCAGCTTCTTCAGCTGATGCCCAGAAAATCTTAGATTTTCCATCAGCCGAAACTTTATAGGGTGAATTTTTTATTGCTTCTCGAACAAGAGTGTCCTTCTCGTCACAAACTATATAACCTTTTTCTGGAACCTTTTTTGTAAATTCTCCAAAAGCATTTTGAATATCTTTGATATCTTTATAGTAATCCAAATGATCATTATCTATATTAGTAATCACAGCAATATCTGGCTCAATATTTAAAAATGATCTTCTATACTCACAAGCTTCAACGACGAGATACCTACTCTTACCTGCAATAAAATTCGTTTGAAAATTATTCTGTGTCTTGTCTGCGTTAAGTCCGCGTCTGTCCGTGCTCTGAAGGAGAGAACCAACTACTAATTCACCTGTCGATAAGATTATATTTAATTGGTCATAATCAATCCCATCTTCCCTTATGCCACTTAATTGACTCGAAAGAGACCAAAGAACATCCTTTTTCCCAAAATTCATTTCTAGCCATGTATATTCATAATCCTCTTTTTTTTGCTTCCTTCAATTCTGGATTTTCATCTGTAATAGCAATAGTATAAATAACCAGATCTAATTCTTTTGGTAAGTTTTTTATGGAGTGTCCGATTTTAATCTTTGCACCAGCAGATCTAAGTTCTTCTATAATTTTTGAATCAGACATATCTGAACCACTTATTTTTCTTGTCTCGCCGAAGCATTGCGAAGGCGGATTACCCTCAAGTAAAAACATTTTTGCAATAGCAGAAATACCTATTCCACCAATTCCTATAAAATGAACATTTTTTACATTATCAAATTTTTTATTTTTCATCCGGTAGTGAAATTTCAAATTGTTTTGTTGTAGCATATTTTAATTTGAAATCTTAACATTAATTTATCAACTCAACTTATAATTTTTATCCGAAGTCGAAAAACAAATAGCAATGATTTGAAATTCTACTACTGGATTCACAATCTGATTCTATCAAAATTTTTTGGAAAAGCATAAAACATATTATGTGTCCTATCGTCGCAAGTTTTGCAAACGAGGTATTCTGACATCGCTCTCAAATAAAAAAACTCGGCACGCATACGTGCCGAGCGATAGGGTCAAAACCCGTATCAAGCCGCCCGAAGTTTTCCGTCCAGAATAAGGTGTACGAGCCGGTTAAACCGTTTCTTCGCCGCTGGGCGAGTCAGTCGATTGCCGAATTTATCCACCCTGTGTTCCTCCGGAATATGAATGGTTTCCCCCACGGGCACAGTGTCCCTTCTGTCCCTGGCATACCTCTGCGCCATTTCGAACAGTGGGTCGACCACTCTCTTCTGAACCTGAACTGCCATAAGCACTTCTCCTTTCTACCTTTTTACGACTTATTTGAAATCAAGGACACTCGTCCTAACAATTACAAATATAAGTCACTAGGTGGAGTATTATAACAAAATATATTTTACAAGTCAAATAAACTACCTCCGGTGTAGAGCACGGGAGGTGTTCGTATTTCTGTCTTTGCGAGCGAATGCGAAGCAAACCATCTCTGGATTGCCACCTGCCCGAAATGCTATATCGTTGCAGGCGGGCGTCGGAATACCTCCTCGGTTGACAAAATACAAAATAATGTCGACCTGACGCAGAGCATTAGGGAATATCTAATCATTTAACGCAATGGTTCAATAGCTTGGAATCACTCAAGCTAAAAGTTAAAAAAACTGCATGTTTCTGCTGATAAATCTTTCATTTCATCAGTTTCAACAACTTCAATTTTTACTTTTGAATCAATAGAACTCACAACCCCGTCTTTTCCTTCTGTGGCATTATTTATGTTTTCATCGATACTCACACCCAAAAAATTTAGTCCATCACAAATTCTTTTTCTCATTTTAAATGACCTTTCACCAACCGTTCCAGAAAAAATAATTCTATCAATTCCACCGAGTGCCACAGCATATGCTCCGATTTGTTTTTGAATTCTATATGCATAAATATCAAGAGCAAGCTTTGCATCATTATTCCCCTCGGACTCAAGTTTAAATAAATCTCTAACATCGGGACTTTTTCCTCCTGAAAGACCCATAAGTCCACATTCTTTATTTAAATATTGTCGCATTTCTTTTGGTCCCATTCTCAAAACTTCTGACATATAAATAACTGCGCCAGAATCTATATCTCCAACTCTGTTTGCCATTACAACACCTTCAAGAGGAGTAAAACCCATAGAAGTATCAATACTTTTACCATCCTTTATTGCTGTTATACTTACACCACCACCGATATGACAAACTACAATTTTTTCAGGTAAAATCTCTTTCAATTGAATCTTTTTTACAATAGACCTTAATGAAATTCCATGATATCCATATCTGTATATTTCATATTTCTTTGCTATATCGAGCGGAATAGCATACATTCTGGATTTCTCAGGTATATCTGTATGGAATGCACTATCAGAAATCCCCACCATCTTTATATTTTTCCCAAAGAATTTTCTTAATCTTTCAATTTCTTCAATTTCAGCTTCAAGATGAAGTGGTGCTTTTTTCTTTGCTTCGTAAAGTTTTTTTATATATTCTTTATCTATCAGTCCATTTTTCTGAAAAAATAATCCTGGAGCAACAATCCTTATACCTATGACAGAAATCTCCTCTGGGGAATTTATAATATTTTTTATTTTTAAAGAATTAAACAAATATGGCAAAGACTTATCAAAATCCTTTGATGACAAATCTCCCTTTTCAATTTTTTCAGATTGATCAGTAGAATAATCATTTGTTCTAACAGTAAAACAAAAAGAATTCATACATGTCTCTAAGTGAAAAAAAGACACTTCTTTTCCATCTTCATAAACAGCATATTTTTTAGATGCGCTACCTGG
>JAPLZG010000053.1:0-6007 GCA_026395155.1 Candidatus Tayloriibacteriota bacterium
ATACAAAACTCTTCGAAAAATAGTGTTGGATCACAACCATTCATCATGTAGAAACTATCAATCAAGTTACTAAATCCATTATTTTCGCAAAATTTTGAATATCTATCATAATCTTCTGCGCCCTCCATAAAAATTGCTACGTCAGTGAAAAATAAGGTCCTATGATGAAAGAAAAAATTACGATTTTCTTTTATTTTATCTACAAATTTTTTCTTTTTGATTCGAAAAGACCTGGCACCTTTTTTTAGATTGTTATTTTCAAACCGTAAGACATTTTGAATAATATTCACATCAATAAAATATGGTGAATGAGTAGAGATAAAAATTTGTTTTATTCTTGATTCTTCCTTCAAAAAATCCAAAAAATTCTTTTGAGCTTGCGGATGGAGTGAAAGTTCTGGCTCATCAATCAAAATAATTTCTCCTTTTGAGCCATATTTTATTATCCAGATTAAAATTATAAGTTGTTCAATCCCGCTACCCATATCTTGCAAATCAACCGAATCCCCACTTTTCATTTCACAGAAGATTCGACACGAGTCTTCCCTTGAACGACTTCCAATTTGAATTCTTAATATATCACTAAAATAGTCACTTATAATCTTATCAAATTCTTTACGTTGATTATCTGAGGCAATTTCAATTTCTTGAATCATCCAGTATACATCTCTTTTTTCTAGTTTCTCTTCAGTTCTCCCTTCGTTTTGTCTACTAGCTAAATTAGAAAACGAGTCCTTCTTTTTTATATACCGATTTGTATTTGAATGATAAAGATTTGGAGCAAATTCTTCCTTCTCGGATTCAAAATTATGTTTTCTATAATCACTTTGGTACAAACAACTTTTGAATTTTAATATTTTATTTTTTGAGCTTAATATTTTTATTTCTAGATCGTTCTTATTATTCCTTGACTTTGAGTTTATAATTTCTTCATCAACTTGCTGTGATTTGTAATTTTTAGCGTATTTTATTGCTTCAAGAATCGTTGATTTACCAGAATTATTTTTTCCAACAAGAATATTTAAGCCACTTCCGGATATTTCTTTTTTAGGAATTTTAAACTTGATAAAATTGTCATTATTCCCAAAACACTTTAAATTTTTGATTGTTAGAGATTTTATAAACATAACTATATTTTAACCGAAAACTTATTGTCTCATTTAACTTACTAGCCCTTCTATCGTGGAATGAATTGTAATTTTTTCTGTTGGAATAATTACATATCTCCAAGGTTTTATTATTCCAAAATTACCAATATTTTTGTTCACTATTTCACAATACTTTTCCGCTGTTTGCTTTTTTGCCTGTACGCCTGGGGTCTGAATCTCTGATCCTGGTTTTACTTCAATCATCACTATTTCTTTTTTAAGTTCAACGACAAAATCCGGTTCATAGCGATGATGTGATTCGCCTTCTGAGTCTCTCCAAAACAATCCTTCAAACTGATTCGGAGCTGGGCGTAGCCAATCCTCAACTGACCCATCACTATCTAAAAGATAAGCTAAACGCACTTCATCAGATGAGAGGTCAAATCGATACATAGAGTGGCATACCTTTCTAAAATGTCCATAAAGTAATTTTGGAGAGAAAGTATTTACTTGAGAATCAAGAGAAACTGGCTTTTCTCCAAAAGATAAAGAAATATTATATTGTTCCAAATATGGCTTTGCCTCTCGTACACCGGATTCTAGATATCCTTCAGATTTTAATTCTGTATGTGCCAAAATTTGTTTATAAATATCTTCGGCAATCGTTCGTGCATTGCTTTCAATAATTAAAGCAAGATTATCTTCATCAATTGCTTTTTTTTGATAATATGAAACAGCTTGATCAGCTAATTTCAAGAGAAGTGGTTTTTGTTCTGGATCATCGTAGTCAACTAACGGAGAGTCCCAAAGTGCTGCAATGATAGTACTTTGCGGAGATTGTCTTGTGTATGTACCAAAACTACTGACTTTTGTCGTTTCAGTTATTCGACGTCCCGGAACGTCTTCTCCAAATAAATTTTCCTCACGATTATTTTGTAGTTGTTCTTCAAGAATAGCCCGCTCATTGGTATATGTACGTAATACGTCAATATCTAAATCGAATTGTTCAATTGAAAGTGCACTAAAATGAGGAGTTAGAATTAAACGCGGAATAGGTATATTTCTTTTTTCCATTGTTTCTCCGGATTTCTGTGCGATCTTAGAAAGTTCTTTCTTTCCTTCAGTACTAAAAGATTCAAATAGTGAATCTTTTTCAAAAGTCATCTCCGTTGTTTCAATAAGTTGCCAGCCATGATAACTCGTTTCTTTACTAAGATTTCCCAATATTTCTTCTTTTTTAGTCTCAACAAATTTTTCTCGTAAACTGTCCTCTATATTGTTAATTTGTGACATTTTTGAAACACTCTCTTCTGCTTTTTTCTGAATTTCTTGCATCAAAACATCATTTTGTGTTATTTCATTTTTAACTTCATCAAGAGTAACTGGTTGCACTTCGGTTAATATTTTTTGTTCCTCAGCTTCTTTTTTAGAAATTTGCTCCACTTGTCCCTGGATCAGCGATGAGTCTTTTGCCAGTGCTACCACTTTCGCGAATTGTTCGTGTGCAACAAGAACTAGCCGATCCACCAAGGAAAATCCTGTTCGTTCTCCATAAGGCAAGCGCAAACCACGGCCAATTGTTTGTTCAGTTAAAATTGCGGCGGCCGATTCACGAAGTGGTGTGATGGTATAAACATTTGTTACATCCCACCCTTCTTTTAACATATTCACATGAATAACAATCTCCACTGGATTATCTGGATGCTCAAGAGAAATTAATTTTTCAATATTTTCATCAGATTCTTCACCACGCTGTCGCGTATTTATTTCAATAATCTTCCCTTTAAATTCTCCTCCTCGAAAATCATCACTATCCATCAAGGCACGAAGTTGATTAGAATGATCAATATCTTTTGCCACAACTAGCATTACTGGTTTTACAATCGGTTTATTATTCTCCAAAGCATACTCCCTAAGTGCACTTTTGGCACGTTCGTGAAAAAAAGCTGCCAATTGTAATTTTCGTGCATCAGTGTCTATGGAATCGGGATCAAATTGACTAAAATCAACATCTGCTTCGGTTCCCACCCAAGGATCTTTGACTAATTTTCCGCGAATAGCATCACCAAGATTATATGAATACAAAACATTTTTCATTTTTATCTGTCTCGCGTTTCTGCCCGTTCCTTTCGTTCCTAAGTATGGCGTAGCGGTCATCTCCAGACCAAAAAGTGGATCTAGGATATCCAGAGCTCCAAGTGCCGCATCAGCATGGTAATGATGTGCTTCATCAAGCATTACCACCAAATCATCGTGCCCTTTTAGATAATCAAAATATGATTCACCGGCAGTTTCCCACGCTTTGGTAATGCCACGCTCGCTAGTCATATCTTTTTGTGCAAACTGTTGGATATTGAAAATATTTATTTCAATCTGATTACCAAAAAGTTTTTGTCCGCGCTGTTTAGCATAATTTTCCGTAGTAATAACTTTAGCGGTATTAATATTTATTTCTTGAATACCCTTAAAAACATACTTAGGATTATTTGATTTACTAAAATCATCAAAAAGTTTTCGATAAATTGTTAGATTGGGTGCCACAATCAAAAAATGCTGGATGTTATAAACCAAGTACAAATAAGCCACAAAAGCGCCCATGAGTCTTGTTTTTCCGACACCCGTAGCCAGTGCAAAAGTATAGGCTGGAAAAGTTCTTTCAAATTCTTCGAATCCTTGTGCTTTGTGAGTATTACTAAAATATTCTTTACTTTCTTTAAGTATCTCAGCAAGATTACCACGAGTTTCTTTTTTTACTCTCGCCAGTAATCTTTGACCAGCCGGTGACTGCAAATAATCTGCAAATAGCTCAAGACTTTTAAACTGAGGGGTACGCAAGCTCATTGCGTTATTTATGTATTTTAATGCTTGTGCTGGCTTCATAATTTCCAATATTGATTATTTTATTAAAATGTTCTTTATTCTCCCGTCTCAATTTCTTCCATGGCAGATTCTTTGATTGGAAGCAAATATTCTTTTTTGCCAAAATGACACGCTTTCAAAACAGACTGTGGAATTTTCTTTATCGTAATACGACCATCAATTTTATCCGCACCCGATTCATATTTCTTTGGACAAATAATTAGCGACTCACCTTCGGCTAGATGGCCAGCAATTTGTTGAATCATCCCGACGGTGAGAAGCTGGGTTGTAATATAAAGATAATTTTTACCTTGCCCGATTCCATGTTTCCAATATTCCGTTTGACTTGGCTCATAGGTAAAATTCATTAGTTTACACATAGCTTTTATCAGTTTGGTATCGTTATAAAAACTATCGATTACTGGATTGCCAAATTCATCTTTTACAATAAAACTCGGTGCCAATTCAAAAAATTTATATGCTCCGCCACCTTTCCATTCCAAAACTTCTGAAAGTTTTAGCCCGTCGTTCCCGCTTATCACTTTATCTAAACGTACTTTGCAATGCGTGTAAGCATGGTCGCCCATTTCAACACCAATATATTTTCTGCCCATTTTTTGTGCTACTGCGACAGTTGTCCCAGAACCTAAAAAAGAATCTAAGATTAAATCACCTTTTCTTGTAGAAAGATGCAAGATATCATAAATTAAATCTTCTGGTTTTGGATAAGAAAATGATTTACTTCAAAAAATGGTTTTTATCTGTGATGTTCCATTTCCACTACTATATTCTGGTTTATAAAAAATACTTTTTGGTTTCTTTGAGTTACTCCACCTCCACGACATTTCTTTTTCATCTGTGATGGGTAAATTTATAAAATCATTTTCAGATTCTGGCAAATCATTATCGGTAACATATATCGTTCCGTTCGGTCTTGTAAAAATTGGGAAAAATAAATTAGGTCTTTTTTCTCTTGGTGCATTTACTCCCGTTGCCTTAAGATTCGCTCCCTTCTTATAATATCCGATATTATCTTAATTCCATTCAACCAAGCCATCTTCATCAACATCAAATTGATTTATTTTTGAAAGATTTTTTTGTTTTGCAAAGACAATTATGTATTCATGAGTACCAGCAAAACCAAATTGATCTTGATTGCCCTTTAAATTCATAATCACAGGAAGACAAGCCACAAAATTATCTCTCCCAAAGACTTCGTCACATAATATCTTCATGTAATGCATTTCATTATCATCTAACTGAACGTAAAATAAACCCTCATCTTCCAAAAGCATTCTCAGTAGCTCCAATCTCGGCCTCATTAATGAAAGCCAGGTACTGTGTTCCACGGAGTCGTCGTAATGTTCAAAAGCGTTCCCTGTATTATACGGTGGGTCGATATAGATACACTTTATTTTTCCTTCATATTCTGGCAGAAGTGCTTTGAGCGCAAGAAGGTTGTCTCCATGAATAATCATGTTCTCTGTTTCTGGATCATTGACACAATTGGAAAGATCTGGATTTTCTTCCAAAATACGTGGTTCAATATTGGCAATATCATATTCGGGATTATTTTTCCCAATCCAAGTAAGTTCTAGTTTTTGTTTGTTATTATTAGCCATAGATTTATATAATCTTAAATTTTATCGTAAATAATAGTGTAAGCGTAGTTTTTTGCTTCAATTGAGCTTCCACTCTTTCCAGTAAATTTTCTTTCTTTGCATCAACTTCATCCTGCGATTGATAAAGCTTTTGACGCATTTCGTTGCGTTTCTTTTCCAAATCTTTAATTTCTCGCTGAAGCTTTACTTTTTCTGCTAAATTTAACACTTTTTTAGCGTTTGTTTTCATCGTTTTAATATCAATATCCAAACGCTTAAGCTCTATTTCTAGGCTCTTTTTTACATCTTCTGCCCATTTATCCAGCTTGTCCACTTCATTGTCAAAAAAATCACTATTACGTTCAGCGATACTAGCAGTGAAAATATTTATTTTTTCCTGCTCTTTTAGTTGCAATTCTTTGTTGTCTGTTTCTATTTTATTTTGGCTTACTTGAGCAC
>JAPLZG010000053.1:6035-7909 GCA_026395155.1 Candidatus Tayloriibacteriota bacterium
AAAAGAATCAATTGTAAGTTTGGATACTTGCATTAGACCATTAACCCCAACCAATTCTTTAATTGGTGAAATAATTTGTCCATAGTTAGAATAGTCAAAAACAAGCTCCGCGCTTGGCAAATCTGTTGATTTTATTTCCCGTAAAATACTTTCGGCAAGTGGGTGTCCTGGACGGTAGATATGGGCATCATCAATATTTTTACCAATTTTATATGGACCTTCATCAATATTTTCACCAGGGAATGGATTTTGCTTAAGGGTAAAGGAATATTCATTGTCGGCATAAACTGCCTTGTCACCTAAGAAGTGTTGGGAAATATCCCAGAGCCACTTTTCATAAGTTTCTAAGTAAGTCTTGCTTTCGCGTAAATTTATTTTTAATTTTTCGTGAACGTCAGTATCAAAATTCTCCAAAAGTTTTTCTTTGGCACCTTGCATTCCTTCTTGGATAGATTCATCCATTTCTGTTTGTAAAGTGTCAAAGGCAGTATTAATTTCTTCTTCGGTACGGCAAGATTGGTAAATAGCTGCAATTCTTTTTTCAAAATCAACGCCCGATTCAATGCTTCCAAGTATCTCATCGCTTGCTCCAAAGACACCTTTAAACAGTCTAAATTTTTGGTCGAGTAATTCATAAACACGCTGGTCGGCAGCATTTTTACGATTAACAAAATTTACTACAACTACGTCATGCTTTTGGCCATAACGATGACAACGACCAATTCTTTGTTCGATTCTTTGAGGATTCCAAGGAAGGTCGTAATTGATAACCAAAGAACAAAATTGTAAATTAATACCCTCGGCCGCTGCCTCAGTGGCAATCATAATTTCAGCATCTGATTTAAAATAATCTACCAAAGCTGCTCTTAAATCGGCCGTTTTTGATCCAGTTATTTTGTCGCTATATTCATTATTCCTAAGCCAATCAGAATAAATTTCTTTTGATTTTGGATCATTGTTAGAGCCGTTAAATAGAAGAATTTTGTCTTTGTAACCATTATCTGAAAGTAGATCCCAGAGATAGTTTTGAGTAATTCTTGATTCTGTAAAAATAACTGCTTTTTTTTGTGCTCCGAGCGTTGCAGTCATTTCAAAACCCTTTTCTAAGGCAATTAGTAGCGATTCTCCTTTAGAGTTTTTAAAAATAGACTTAGCTAGATCCCTGAATTTTTCTAAGTCGTTTTTCTCATTTTGAATATGTGGAATATCTTCAAGAGTATATTTTTTCTTTTTTTGAATGTCCTCTTTTCCCTCCTCTTCCTCTTCTTCGTCATCATCAATCCATTCATCGGCTGTATCCATAAGCGCCTCATAGTTTTCCTCAAGCCCTAAGGGAAGTTCATTATCCATAGTAGTAGACTCTTTTCTAATCTCTTTTTCCAAATTTTTCAATTTAAAAACAAGACCATCTAAAGTGCTTGCAATAGCGAAAGAAGATGAAGCAAGAAGTTTTCGCAAAATAAGCGTCATAAGTTGGCGCTGGCTGGAGGGTAAAGCGTATAATCTCGGTCGTTGCAAATATTCTGACATTTTGTCATAGAGATCGATTTCTTTTTCTGTGGGTACGTAATCTTGTGTGATTGGTTTACGATCTCGATAGTTAATATATTCTAATACTTGTCTGCGTAAAGTACGGATGAAAATTGGTTTTAAACGGTTACGTAAATCAGCAAACATTTCCTGTCGAGGCTCAACCAATCCGAGTTCATTTTCATAAATATCTTGTTCTCGAGAGACTTTAGCGTAATTCGCTTTAAAGCTGTTAAGATCACCAAAAATATGATCATCAATAATACTTGTTAATCCAAATAGTTCGAGTAAGGAATTTTGAAGAGGCGTCGCTGTAAGCAATAATTTTGGATATTCTTGAATCG
>JAPLZG010000073.1:0-480 GCA_026395155.1 Candidatus Tayloriibacteriota bacterium
AACTTCATAGTATACTTAATATTCGAATTTAGAACAATTATAAATTACCAGAAAACAAACAAAAAAATAGCCTGCATTTGCAAGCTATTTTTGTCAGGAGTTTTATCCTGAGGTCCGACCTCACGAAGTCCACTATTGCACCTCTTCCAGAGGTACCAACTTTTCCCCGCCTTATTCAAAAACAAGGCGGGGTGGTGAGTCGGCGAACCGGGGCGGTTGTGTTTTGTCCAGAAGGCTGGTTTCACGAAGTCTATAAATGATATGGAGATAATATAGTGTAGATTATAAAATTAAGTCCAAATAATTTTCATTGTTCACCACCTTCACCTCAACCTGATAATTGTCCTTAAAATTCTTTGGTGTTTTAGCTTTATTCTTCTGCCATTTAAATTCATAAGCAGACATAACACCATTGTGATCTATTTCAATATAATCTACCTCGGCTCCGGCATAGTTACGCCAGAAATATGGCTTGATCAT
>JAPLZG010000073.1:510-2716 GCA_026395155.1 Candidatus Tayloriibacteriota bacterium
ATTTTGCCAGCATATTCCATTTTTTTAATTCTCTCAATGATCAGGAAATTCTCCCACAGATGCCCCACATCCACACGGCCAGAGATAGGCTGAAACTGTTCAACCAAAGCGTTCCTAATACCCAAATCATAGAAATAATATTTCTTATTCTTATTTATCTCATTCCTTAAATTGGTAGAGTAGGCATCCAGATGAAATATGACAAAACTTTTTTCCAACAAATCCAAATAACGAGCCACAGTTTTAACACTAATACCCAGATTATTTGATAATTCATTTACTGACACTTCATTTCCTATTTGAAAAGCTAAAAGAACAGCCAATTTCTTAAAAGACTCTGGGTAATACAACTGTTCTAACAACAATACGTCTTTAAATAGATAATCCTCCACAATTTGGGCTAAATATTTTTCTCTTTCTTCTTTTGTGGCCAAGTGATAAATAAATGGATAGCCACCAAAGACAAGCTGATCTTCTAATAACCCCGAAATTTTATATTTTTCCAAATCTTGACCAAGCTCAGTTGTGCTTAATGGATACAAGTTATATGAATAGTTTCTACCAGTCAAATTTTCCTTGGCGCCACTCACTAGCTGAAGTGATGATGAACCCGTTACAATAATTTTCTTTTGAGGGAATTTATCAATGATTATTTTGATGGCTAAAGTGATATTGGGGATTTTTTGGGCTTCATCTATAAAAATAACATCATGATCCTTAACTAAGGTAGTCAATTTTATTTCAGAATTTGTATTAAGGGCATTGATAGACTCTTGGGTGTCACCATTAAAAGATATTGTTCTATTATTACCTAAAGATTGCTTTATTTGATCCAAAAGAACAGTTTTACCTACTCGTCTAGCACCATAGATGATAGTTACAAAACCATCTTTAAACCCTTTAATTACATCATTTCTTAAGATTCTTTGATACATTTTATTATATTATTACTAATAATACCTAAAATAGTAGCAAATTTGTCTACTTAAGTCAACATATTAATACATAATCTGTGGATAAGTGCCAAAATTAAAGGAGGGTATCCCCGACTATTAATTTTGAGCATCCCGTAAAAGTCTAATTCTGATTGGACTTTATACGGGATCCATCGGTTCTGCATTCCCCGCCTTGATTAAAGGCGGGGTGATGAGTCGGCGAACCGGGGCGGTTGTGTATCAGATAGAGTCTAAAGCTCTATCTCAAAATAATAGAACACAACCACCTCGTTATCAGAATAACTTCTCCTCCTTACTCAAGGAGGAGAGTCGGAAAGAAAAGCTCAAAATAATTACGTCTTTAATCTCCTCCGAATAATGTAGTACGAAGTACTTCAATTTAATCCCCGCCTTAGTTAAGGCGGGGTGGTGAGTCGGCGAACCGGGGCGGTTGTGTATCAGATAGAGTCTAAAGCTCTATCTGAAGAGAGGTCCTTCCCGGTTTTGGAGATGGATTCCGTTCTCGACCTAATTTAAAGGTTAAAAAGAGAATACGTGTAGCTTTTTAAAGACGGAAGCTGGCGAGCTGAGTCGAGGTAGCGAAATTTTTCAGCAGAAAAATATTCGTGACTACTGATCATGTAATGATGGGTGGTGAGTCGGCGAACCGGGGCGGTTGTGTGAACAGAAATCAGTAATGGACTCCTCAAAGTCTGACTTTTTAGGGGATGGATTCCACTCTTCAGTGGAATGACAGAGGGAGAGAAAATTTATTTATTGGATAAATTAAATCCGGAAACGACCTTCCCTCCAAAGGCGGGCAGGCACAATTATCGGAGAGGTCCTTCCCAGATTTTGGGGATGGATCCCGTTTGTCAACGGGATGACAGAAGGGAAAGAACTGTTTTGACAAGAGCCATCCTTGTCCGACTTTTACTTGTATAAATCATGATCCCCAACATCAAGCAAAACAGCCTCATTTTTAGATGTAAATCTAAAAACTATTCTTGTTTTATAATTTACAGAAAAACTATAACGGTCTTTTAAAGGTCCGCGAAGTTTGTGAACTTTTAGGCTTTGATGATTACTTTTATCTTTAAAGAGATTAATTTTTTCTCTGATTTCCTCTTGCAAAGAAGTTTCTGCTTCATTATAAGAGCAAATAAAGGAAGATTTATAGCCAATTTCTAACATAAGATTATTTAAACTTCTTAGCTAGCTCTACTAAATCACCCTTCAAGGTTGGCTCACTTTCCGCTTTTAAAATAGCA
>JAPLZG010000108.1 GCA_026395155.1 Candidatus Tayloriibacteriota bacterium
AACTTCATTTACTCAACAATAAATATCGTAAATCATTGAATTATAAAAATGCCTATGAAGTTGCTTTGGAAAGAGGTATTATAAAAGGAGTTCCTAGTATTTCATTATCAGAAGCGATTGCATTTCGGTAGAGAATTTACCCAAATTTAAATTTGACATTAACTACCATATCCTGTATAATACAATAGTCGTTTTATGATTGTTCTTTAATTCACTCATCGAAGAAGGAGATCTAAGATGGAAATGAAACCACCGCGTTTTAACTCCACAGAAGACCTTATTGAGGCTGTGAGGGAAAAAAGGAAACAGACGGGTTTAGTTCCCCCTGCCTGCTTAATCAGAGTGTGCTGGGAAAGAAAACTAAATTTGTCACCGCGTGAAAGACATCTGATCCTTAGCAGTATTGCTCATCTTGCAACCCAAGCAAGGGAAGCAAACAAATCCAGACGTGCTCAGGCAAATCTGGTGCAGGAATTATTCCACAGTATGTCGCATTGATCCACCCTTACTGGATGATTCCAAACCGAACATGAAAACTTCGCAAGAGTTTGAACGTTCGGTTTTTTTAATAATTGCCCTAAATTCTATAAACTGTTATATTGTGTTGGTAAGAAGAGAAATTCGAGTTTCAATTTGTCTGTTAATTAAATAGTCTGGCCTTATCGTCTATCGTGAGATTTGGGATGGGTACCCAAATCGCAAGTTCGGAGCACGACGGTGCGAGAAGGGGTCGCGAGCAAAGTCAGCAGACTTTGACTTGGACTAGGACATAGCCTTCGAGAGATTGAGCTTGGGTTGGGACCTAAGCGAAAAACCTGTGATAGTTTTATATAAGCGAAAGCGAAATAAAAAACAGAACAGTGTATACTGCTTCTGTAAGAAGAGAAATTCGGGGTTCGATTCAGTTTAGTTTGATAGTTAAATAATTCGGCCTTATCGTCTAACGGTTAGGACATAGCCTTCTCAAGGCTAAAATCGGGGTTCGATTCCCCGTAAGGTCACAAATAGGATTAAAGCGATTTTCAAAACACTCAAATCCTTTTTTACATTTATAATTAAGCATATTTTGAGAAATATGTAGTTCTGAAAATATAATTCGTATAATTTTCTCTTTTTCGTGTGGTTTTGCTAATTCATAATATGGCAAAACATTTTTTACAAGTTCTGAAAGTTTATAAACATCCTTTATTGTCTCATGCATAGCGACGTCTGATGACTGCTCTTCGTTTTGAAGTTTTGTTAGTTCATTATTGAGTTTTGTTTCTTCTTCAAGAAGCCCTTCTGGTGTATATACACCAGTTTTTAATAACAAAAGTTTATTTGAACGAATATATGAGAGGTCTTCTCTTATCTTTTTTTTCTGTCTTTCAACTTTATCAAGATTTTTTTTCCTTTTTTCCTCAAACAAAGAGATATCAGTTCCAACACGAGCATCCATATCAGCAATTTCATTATCAGTAAAATACAAATTTGATATAAGTTTACCAATTTTTTTCTCTATAAAAGAAAAATTAAAATTTTTTAATGTATTTGAACAACCAGCGACACATCTTGAGTTAAAATAATTAATACCTTTCTTTTCGTATGGTGTATATACACGTTCACAATGTTCACAACGTACAATACCTCGAAGTGGTAAGTCGAGTTTTTCTATATAATGAATACTTACTTTTCTTTTATTAAGTACAGATTGAACTTGATTAAATAGTTCTTCACTTACAATAGCTTCATGGCTAGTACTACTAATATATTTGCCATTACTGTTTAGTATTTTCCCAGTATAGAAAGGGTTTGTAAGTATTCTGCTAATATTATTTACTGTCATTGGTCTAGATATTTTTTCAATCTCAACTATTTCATCTTCTTCAGCAAGCATTTCTTTTTTACTTCTTCTTCGTCTCATTGGTACTGTTACAAAACCTTGCTCTGTAGCGTATCGTACGAGGTCTGAGAGGCTCCAATCACCAGTAGTATAGTAATCAAACATTTGCTTAATAATAGGGGCTCTTTCTGGGTCTTGTGGTTTAATCTCCATTTCTCCCAAATTAAGATATCCAATAGGTGCTCGATATGTACAGATACCTTTTTCTCGTGCATTTCTTATTGTAATAGTTACTTTTTCACTTGTTACTCGTGAATGATGTTGAGAAAACATCCCATCAATATCCATATGAAGTGCTCCAGAGCTGGTTTTTTCATATGTCGCATATGTAAAAAGAAAATCAACACCATTACGCATTAATTTTCTAATAAGAGTGTCATCACCTTTATTTCTACTAATCCTATCCCAACATAAACAAACAATACCTTTAAAATATCCTTTACTTAAAAACTCAGCCAATTTCAAAAATTTTGGACGGTCAATTTGATACTGTACTAATCCCTCTTTGGTAAAAGTAATATTATTATCTTCTTTAAAACCAGAGTGTTTTTCAGAAATAATACCATCAACACAAAATCCTTGAATAGTAATCATTGCTATCGGCAATCTTTCTTTAAATGCAAAACGAGTATTTTCTGTTTTTTGATAAGAAATTGAATTTTTTTGATTTTCTTCATCATCTGTACTTTTTCTATTGTATATTAAATAACAATCACGGTATTTACCATTTTGTATTTCTTCAATCACTAGAAATAATATATCCTTCTAAAAATAAACGTTCACGAATTTGTTTTAGTACATCGCCTAATTCAGTTAATGAATTAATTGTCTCATAAGTCAAACTCTCATTACCCAAAGAGGGACAACGATACAGTTCTTTGTTGCTACACAAAAGACTTCGTTGCCCCTCTTCAAGTTTGATTTTATTATAACTGTTTTGTCCTTTGTGTAGCATAGTAATTATATACTTTTTTCGATTCTATTTCAAGATTATTTTTATCTAAAACAATGGCTCAAATGTAGTATTTACATCATCATTTTTGCCATCTATTTGTTCGTCTTTTATATCTTCATCAGTGATACCGAACCTTTCTTTCCACATATCAAGTCTCTTTCTATTATCTTTAAAAGAAAGCACAAAACCTTTTCTTGTTTTGTAAGGTTTTAATTGGAGTTTGGCTCTTAGATACCATCCAACTTTTCTGGGTTGTAAATAATCCTCATGAATATCTGATTGTTTATTTACTTCATCTGCGATTTCTTTAACAGTGATTTCTATTTTTTTATCTTGATATTCAAGCTTAAGAATTGAAAAAATAATATCACTTTCCCAAGAAAGACCTCTGTCTGATACAAGCTCACTATTATATTTAATAATAAAAGTTTTTAGATTATTTCTAATAATTTCATCTTTTATAACTGATAATAAAGGTATGACAATTTGATTAAGTCTTGGATGTATTCCCTCAATTACTTCTTCTCTTCTTTCAATTGGTTTAAAATAATTTTTTAATCTCCACATCAAAAGTTTGTTTCTAATTTTTTCAGCATCTTTATAAAAGTTTTCATCAAGAGTCCTTGGTATATCAATCCTTAGTTTACTAGCTCCCATTTCTTCAGTAATAAAACGACTTTCTAGTGCTTTATCAGCGTATGTTTCTCTCGTAGCTATAATCTTAGGACAAAAAACATCATAAGCTTTTACCTCAAAAACCCCCTTACCCTCAGAACGTAAAACAGATGTACCCCTTTGATACCCAGTATTCAGTAAATACTGGCTTATAGCACAACATCCCTATGGTTTGAAGCATTCTTGATTTTCCACTTCCAAAGTCACCAATTGCTCTAAGGTAAGGTACCTCATTAAATCTGTCATACATCCAAGTAAAGAGAACGTAATAAGTCGATATCTGTTCGAAGACATCTGATATATCAAGATACTTATGAATAAAATTTTGTATCTCTTTTAGTATTTGATTTTCATCTTCATAGGGTGTTGCAATTGAGGGGAAAAGGATAACCTTCTTTTCTACAAGTAAATGTCTCGCTGGAAGAGGTTTATATTTTCTACCATCTATCTCAACCTCATCAAGAAAGTTTTCAATTTTACCATCCCTATCACCCATCAAATAATAAGTCTTGTTTGTCTCAGTGTCATATCCCATTTCATAGATTTCATTTTTTGTGAACAATGATGTCTTGTATGTTATATCATCTTTTTTTTCTTTTATATTATTTTGCATATATTTTTATTTAATCTCTTAATCTTTCTAAAAGTTCTCTTCTTGCTTGTTCATATTTATGTACAGGTACAAGCAATCGTTCATCATCCTTATTTGCAAATTTATAAAGGTATATTAATTCTTCCAAGTAATCTGTCTTTATAAATGCAAACTCTTTTTGCTCATTATTTATTGGATTAATACCAGAAATTTGCTGGTTGTTAGTAAAAAGAAACACAGCAACATTAAGGTTGGTTGTTCTTACATACTTATCTTTGTCTTTTTTCATATTTGATATTTATTATTTAATTTGTAGCTACAAAATAAATAATATATAAATATCCAAGTTTTAAATAGTTCTGTTTTAGTAAGGGTAAATAAAAAGTTACCCTTATTTATAAGGGTATATTAAAGATAATTAACAAGAAGATAAACTTAACTAAACAAATGTAATTTTATATATCTCCCAATCAATTTCATAACCAGAATTATTATCATTCTTTATAACTTTTTTTGTTAATCCTAAACTATCTTTTAATCTCTCATTTATACTATCAATCTCTGTACTTATATTTTGATAAGTAGTTTTACTTAACTTTTTAGCTCCGATTTTTTTATTACTTTTTGCTAGTATAATAATATATTCAAAACGTTTGTTCTTAGCAGTACCTTTACGAAAAGTACAAATTAAATTTTTATTACTTAAATCTTTAGTGATTGTTTTGTTCTCTTTATCTATCTTTAAAATTATTTTATTATCTATCTTAAAAAAATCACCGTCACAAGAAGTATAATATTCCTTAAATATATCTGGAATTAATAATATGGTTATTTTTTCTGTATTTTGAAAATGAGAACCATCATCTGTAGACCAATCTTGTTTAACATCAGATTCCCAACTAGAAATTACTTTTCTTTCTTTTAATCCATTTAATAATTCATAATCAAAACTCCTTAAAATTTCTAATTCTTCAAAATCTGATTCATCATCCCAAGAATGAAAACTTATTTCCATTTCTTTTTCTTTATGGGATATTACATTATCAAAAGAAATATATCTCAAAATTTCATTGAGTCTATCGTTAACTTTCTCTCTTTTCTGTTTTAAGAGTTCAGTTTTTTCTTTTGCATTGATAAATTGAATCATTTTATAGGTAAGTATTGTGAACGTGTGAACATTGTGAATGTTTACATTGTAATATTACCCCTTTTTATGCCTTTATGCTACAATTAATTTACAATCAAATAGCGAAAAAGTAGCCTAAACCAGTAAGTAATTACTGGCATGGTGAATGAGACTGATTAGAGACAAAGAACCCATCATGTGGGATTTGCTCTAATCAGCCGTATCGGGAAACTGGTATGGAGGTCGCAAGACTTCACTCACGTGGTGGGCTTTTTGTATTTAAAAATTAATCTAAACAACAAAATGGAAGATTACGAAGTTAA
>JAPLZG010000106.1 GCA_026395155.1 Candidatus Tayloriibacteriota bacterium
CATGCACGGGTTTCATCTTCTCCAGTAGTAAAATATGTCATTAAACCCAAAAGATCATATCCAGCTTTTATCAAATCATCTATTCCATCCTTCGCCTCGCCAGAGCTCTTAGTGTCGGCGGAATCTTTTTCCACCAAAGCGCTTCTCATTTCATCTTTTTCTGTCCCTTCAAAATCTTTAAGTTCATTTTCTATACCAGCATCAACCATTACATATTTTGAATTCGTCTCTTTAAAAAAACTTAGCAATTTTTGAAATCTTTCATCATTTATTTCATCAAGGTTTTTCCCACCTGCTTTTTTATTTAAAACATACAAAATTGGCTTCATCGTAATAAGACAAAGTTTTTTTACTTCAACAGTTTCCTTCTCATCAAAATTAATAGTATTTGCAAGTTTCCCAGCTTCAAGAACAACTTTTAATTTTTCTAGTGCACCATTCTCTATTACTGCTTCTTTACTTCCTCTTTTTATATCACTTCCAATACTTCCGAGTCTTTTTGTGACAGTCTGTAAGTCGGCAAGAATAAGCTCAAGATTTATTGTCTCAATATCTGAAAGCGGTTCAACTTTATTTGCAACGTGAATAATCTTGTCATCTTCAAAAATTCTCACGACTTCAGCAATAGCATCTGTCTCACGAATATTTGTAAGGAATTTATTACCAAGACCTTCACCAGTAGAAGCTCCCTTTACTAAACCAGCAATATCTACAAATTCAACGGCAGCAGGAACTGTTTTTGCAGATTTAGAAAATTCTGAAAGCTTCCAAGTTCTTATATCTGGCACAGCAACAACACCAACAGACGGATCTATTGTACAAAATGGATAATTCTCACACGCCACAGCTTTTTTTGTAAGCGCATTGAACAACGTACTTTTCCCCACATTTGGCAGTCCTACAATTCCTATACTTAAACTCATCCTGTAAAGATACCTAAAAAATGATTAAAGGTAAAATCAAAAGACATTAAACTAACAATTTTTCTGATATTTTTTTGACGATATCTTCTAATTTAACATCCGTTTTAATAAAATATTCAAAAGAAAGATCATTCGCTGTTTGAGCTATTCTCATTGCTTCTGCTATTTTTTCTGTGCTATCTACATTAGTAAGGATGATAAATTTTATTTTATTATTTTTTTCATTTTCTCTCAATTTCTTAAGCATTTCTATCCCATCCATTTTTGGCATTACAATATCAACTAAAATCAAGTCCGGGTTTTCCCTTTCCGTAATCTCTAATCCTTCCTCACCATTTTTTGCTTCAAAGACAGTAAATCCACTCGCTTCAAGTTTATTACGCAAAATACTTCTAAGTTTTACTTCATCTTCTGTAATAAGAATTATTTTTTTATTATCCATAGTATTTAAATTACTTTTTCTAATAGACTCTCTGAAATTTCTTGAATAATCTCATCCAACTTATGATTTGATTTTACAAAATATTTATAAGCACCCAAACTAATATAAGTGCCAACCTTATCACTACTTGCTGTATTTGAAACTACAAAAATTGGAATTATTTTACACTTAACATTATCATCTTCTTTACACCAAGCAATAAAATCTAAGCCATCCTCTTTACCTACTAAATAATGATCAAGCCATATAACATCTATATGATTTAAGTCATTAACGTATTGTTTTGCTTGCTCAACAGATCGAGCACTCACTACATCAAAATTATTCTTCTCTAATTTTAATTTTATTTTCTTTTAAAGTTTGTAGAACTTGGAAACCATCCATTCCGGGCATCAACATATCACACAAAATAAGCGAAAATTTCTCTTTCTCTAATATAGAGATTAAATTTTCACCATTATAATCATTTTTTACTTCAAAACCTTCATGAATAAGTTTTAATTCAAGTGCCCTTGCGAGTGGTTTCTCATCTTCCAATATTAAAATTTTGTGCTTATTCAAAACCATTAGTATACTTTTTGTATTTACTCCTAATATTATATACCAACCAATTATATGTGCAATCTTACACTTTACACTATAATATCTTACTGCATTATTTTTCGAAGTTCTTCTTGATTTTCTCGCATAACTTCCATAGAAGCAGAAGTTTGATCCTTCCCTTCCTTAATTTTTTGTTGAATCTTTGATGCAATATCCTCAAAAAAATGAGGGTTTTTTTCTATAGCAGAGATAATTTTATCTTGCTGTTCCTGTGGAATACCTTTCATCTGCGACTTGATCATCTGCTTCATTAATATATTTTTGAAAAATGACATAATATTTTTATCTTTATTTTATTAATCTACTTTTTTTGTCCAGAAAACAACACTTTTTCCCCTTCAAAAATTCCTGAAATTATTTCAGTAAATCCGTTATCTCCACGGACACCAATCTGGATTTCAGTTTTAACTTTATCACTAAAATCTTTTCCATCTGTTTTTTCTACAAAGTATTTTCCACTATCAGAAATTATAGTGTATTGAGGTAATGCCAAAACATTTTCCTTTTTACCAACTTCAATATCAATGTTGACAGACAAGCCACTTTTAATTCTTAAGTCCGCTTTATCAAAAACAATCTTTAATTTAAAATTTGGAACATTGTCTATAAGTGTTTCTGCTGGATCAATATAAACTAATTTTCCGTTAAATGTCTCTCCAGAAAAAGCATCGAGAGTCATTGATACTGAATTACCAATTGAAACTTTTCCAACATTTATCTCTGGGACATATGCCTCAACTTGTAAATTGTTAGCAGAAATGATTGATATTAATTTTATACCAGGACTTACAATCTCACCAACTTTTGCATCTTGTTTTATTATCAAGCCACTTATAGGAGCAGAAATTGTATTTTTATATATCTGGGCCTTGATATTCACTACACTAGCTTCTGTTTGTAAAACTCTGGCTTCTTGAACTTGAATTGCTTCCACGGTATTCCCAGCTAATTTAAAATCATAATTTGCTTTAGCAGAATTAAATACTGTCCTAGCAGAAGTCAAATTTGATAATGCAAGATTTACAGAAATTCTTGCATTCGAAACGGCAGTTTTATATGAATTTATAGTGGCCAAAGGGATATTTGAATCTGTCTTCAATGGATTGACAGCTTGTGCTATTTTATCGAGGAAAGATTGAACTTTTTCCAAAACTAAAAATGTTTTTTCAACAGTAATAGAATCAATATTTAATATCCAGTCATTAAGTATTTCTTCAATTTTATATCTTTCTATATTAATATCATTTTCTAATTGAAAATTACTTATCGGTATAATAATTTTCGCTGTATATAATCTAGGATTTTCAAAAAGCTGATCAATATTGTTTCTTATTGCATCATCAGATTTTGTATAAGCATCTTGAATTTTATCTGACAAACCCTTCTTCGAATCAAGGTAAGAATCCTCAGCAATCTTCAACTCTTCTGCACGTGTACCCTTTTTCATTTCTGAAAGTTTTGCTTTTTCTGCTGAAAGATTCGCTTCAACTTCAGATAAATTAGCATAAAGATCACTAGAATCGAGCCGAACAAGAGTTTGACCAATTTCAACATTATCCCCTACATTTGCAAATATAGCACTTACTTTACCACTTTTTTCAAAACCAAGATCGACAGAAGAAGTTGGTTTTGTCTTACCAGAAACACTTACAGTCTGAACAATATCTTGCCTGCTTACAGTTATTACTTCAATATCTTTATTATTGTTATTATTTATCAATATGTAACCAACGATTACAACTAGAATAATAATTACCGATACAAAGACAGATGGTTTCTTTATGAAAGACATGATTTTTATTTTTCTTTTTTCCATATATTATATTTTAACCTAAATACTTGTTATTTCCAATAATACTTTCTGTTATAACTCCATCTGCAAGCGTAATAACTCTGTGAGCAACCAATGCATACTCTTTTTCATGCGTTACCATTACTATTGTTTGACCCTCCTTACTTAATTCCTGAAAAACTTCCAAAACTGTTTTTGCGGTTTCCGTATCAAGGTTTGCTGTAGGTTCATCTGCGAATATTATTTTAGGATTATGACCGATTGCCCTTGCAATACTTACCCTTTGTTGCTGTCCACCCGACAATTGACTAGGAAGATTGATAAGTTTATCACCAAGCCCAACTTTTTCTAATGCTACGACCGCTCTTTTCTCTGCTTCCTTTTTATCTACTCCTTGCATTAAAAGTGGAAGCATGACATTTTCAATGGAATTTAATTCAGGAATTAAAGCATAATCTTGAAAAACAAAACCAAGTTCTCTTAATCTAAAATTTGTCTTATCTTCATTTTTTAATTTTAAAATATTTACATCATCAACAAATATTTCTCCAGCATTAGGCTCATCAAGTAAACTGAGTTGATACATAAGTGTGCTTTTTCCAGATCCAGACCTTCCTGTAATCGCAAGAAATTCTCCTTTTTTTACATGCAAATCAAGACCCTTCAAAACTACAAGCTCTGAATCCCCTGTCTTAAATTTTTTAATTATTCCATTTGCTCTAATCATCTTAAATATTTTTATTTTAAATTATTTTTTATCTTCCCAATATCGCATCCAAGGTATTTTGCTTTACAACAATTCTTGCTGGTATATATCCGGCAATAATCGTCGCTATCAAAAGCAAAGCAACTCTTATCATGACACCAGAAGTTGTAGCCACAAGGATACCATCGCTAAAAGGAAAATCTATGGGATTTGCATCAAAATACGGCTTTAAAATGAAAAACAAAATCAGACATCCTATTATTGTTCCAACGATAGCATAAAATATTGCTTGCATAACATAAGCTGTCTTTATCGCACTTCCTTCAATACCAATACCTTTTAAAATACCTATAAACTTTCTTCTGGTTATTGCATTTATATAAATAACAATAAAAATAGTTATCGATGCAACTACAAGACCAATACTTCCGACAACATTTCCCAAAAGAGCAAAAGTATCAATAAGGTCATTGAGAAACTTTGGCTTAGCTTCATCAAACGTTTGAATTTTTGCATATTTATCTGCACCGGTCATTTTAATAGCATCCCGAACTAATTCAGGATTTATATTCGGTTTTACTTTTATTGCAATCTCATTTACATTATAATCCGTCTTACCAGCCAAAACTCTAAACTCCGCTTCTGGAATGAAAACCCTTCTTGAAACTTCATCAACTTTCGTCTTTAAAATACCCTTTATAGTCATTTCTCTAGTATTTCCGTTTATTGTAATTCTTACTTTATCTCCAACCTTAGCATCACTTAAAGTTGCAAATCCGGGAGATTCAACTGGAAAATATTTCTTTAAAAGCATTGACCCGATAATTATCTTATCACTGTCATTTGGTCCAAAATATTCTCCATCTATTAAAAATCTAGAAATTTTAGTAACATTCTCTTCATCTGTTGGATCAATACCTGCAATCGATGTTGAGACCTCATCGGTAATATCTGTAACTTTTATTTTTGTTTTATAATTAGCCTCAATTTTACCCCCAGTAATATATCTAGCTGTCATTGAATCAACCCAAGGTATAGCTTTGATAGTTTTAATTATTTGAGGGCTGTTTTCTATATTTGTTTTATTATTCAAAACTGTAACAGAAATATCACTTATATATGCATCTTTAACTGTATTAATTGATCCTTGAATAAGACCGACAAGAATGCCGGAAACAACAACAAGATTTAAAAAAGTTAAAGTCATAACAAAAATAATAAGAGCTGTTGTCGCCTTATTACTTCTTATAACCTGTCTATAGGCCAAAAAAGATCCAATCGAAATATCTTCAAAAAATCTATTCCTTTTACTTCGCTTTCTGTCTATATTTTCTTCGTTTAAAAGCATATTAATACAACATATTATACTTTTTTATAGTAAAAAAACAAACTGTAATTTAAATTAATAATTACAGTCTTGAATACTTTAGATATTCAACCCGCCAAATTTCATCAGAATGAATTTTAGTCGGGCAAGCATTCTCTGATTTTTATATCCCAGCTAATTGAGTTACTATAAAAATTAAAATTATTCCTAATATTGTCGCAACAGTTGTCCAGATTTTTGGATGAGAATGGTGACTTTCTGGTAACAAATCGCTTGCACCAATATAAATAAAAAATCCACAAAACAATGCAACTAATAAAGAGAGTGAAGTTTCTTCAATTTTTACAAATATAGAAATAATTACACCAAAAACTGGAGCAAGCGCACCAATTAAAAGCCATTTCCTTGCTAAAGATATTTTTCCACCAACACGCAATATCATATTTGTCACATTTATTCCATCAGAAAAAGCATGGACGATAATTGCTGCTGCCACAGCAATACCAAGCTCAGTAGATATTTGAAAAGAAAGACCGACAATAAGTCCATCCATCAAACTATGAAGAGATAGACTAGCTGCACCGACGATTCCTTTGTGAGAATGATTTTCGCAAGATTCATCATGATGACCATGAGGAGCGATTAATCTATCCAAAACCATATATGATAAAAAACCTATAGCTATAACAGAAGATATAAAACCAAAATCATACTTTTCCAATCCGAGTTCAAAAGATTCTGGCAACAAATCAAAAAAAGCTATTCCTATCACAGACCCAGCAGAAAACCCAAGCATAAGATGGAGTTTATCTTTAAATTTCAACGCAAAAAAACCACCTAAAATAACTGCTAAGAAAATCGCAATTGCTGAAAAAAATAATGTCATTAAATATATACTAGCAGATTTTTAGTATTTGTCATTCCCGTGCAGACGGGAATCCAGTTTTTTGTGCATACTCCTTACTAATCATGGATTCCCGCCTACGCGGGAATGACAGAAAAAAGAATTCATAGTCCTTTATCTGTCTTTGCGAGTTGAAATTTGGGTAAGGGACCCAAATGAAAGACCTTGAACGTTTTGTATTCAAAATGTGAAAGGTGTACTGTTCCTGTAAGGAAAATGCGAAGCAAACCATCTCTGGATTGCCACGTCGGAATACCTCCTTGCAAAGACAGAAATAACGAATACCTCGTGTGCTCTGCACTGAGGCAGTTTATTTACCTTTCTTTTTAAAAATTAGCATTAAAACAACGAGGATTAAGACAAAAGCCCCTATAAAAATAAACATTACCTTTTGTGAATCCATATTTTCTCCATCAGCGTTTGTCTCAGCACCCAAAACGGCTCCATTAGGAATATCGGATCTCGTAACAACAGCTGTTGTTGGACTTGTAGATGCAGTAAGTTGAATTATATTTTCATTTATTTTTTTAGATTCGACGGTCGTGCTTGAGATTTTCACACTACTTGTTACTACATTAGAAACTACTTTATTAAATGGCTTCCCAAAAAACTGAACAACAAATGTTGTCTCATGTCCTTCGAACATCCCCTTCGCTACACCAATTCCTATTTCAGTAAAATTTGTATTTAATAAATTTGCTTTATGTTTAGCGGAATTAATCCAACCCTCCGTAACATCTTCTGATTCAGTAAAATCTACAGCAAGATTTTCTCCTGCATAACTATATTTATAACCAATTTTCTTAAACCAATACCATGGCTTATCTCCATTTGGAGCTACGTGAGAAAAATATCCTTTTATAGCCATATCATTTGCTTTCATTTGTGCCGCATTTGTAAGCAAAGTACTCTCTGCTAAAGTAGATTCATTATTTATAGATCTGTATTCATTTGTCTCAACAACAAGGACGGATGACAAAACATCGGCAAGTGAAGATACTTTAGAAGCAACATTCTTTAAGAAATCTCGAGATGTTGGTATAAAAAAGGCAGAAACAAAAAAGAAGATTGCCAATACAGAAATCCCTGCCCATATATTTTTAGAATTCTTTTTAAAAAATTTTTTGTTCATCCCGTTAGAGATAGGAAATGCCGGTCCAACTGGCACCCGCTATCATATTTAAATTAATAACTTATAATGTTTAATATTATCATATTTAAAATCCTTTTCCGTTTTCATCTCTAATGGGACTCATTTCTTAATAATAATTACCTATATAATACACCCAAAATGTCCATCTGTAAAGGAAATACGCTATCTAAAAGCCAAATACACCACTAATATGATTACAACCACAAGGACCCAAATCCAATGTCTTAAGAGAAAAGCTAATATGTCAAGAAACATATTATAAAAAGAGAATTTTTTATTTGTCTGACTATCCTGTCCTTCATTTTGTGTATCAGTTGTATTTTCATCACTTATACCAAGCACTTTTCCCGTGAGTTTTTCTTGAGCTATTTGTTCTGATGTTTTTGAAACCGAAGAAGATTCTGATGTCTCTGTCGTTTTATCTTTTAAGCTTTCAACATAATCAGCCAGCTTTTCTGCTTGTGTATCTATAACTTTTATAACATTACTTGCAACATTCCCTGCAATTTTTACCACTTCTTCTTTTGTGATTTTATATTCAACTTTAAGACTATTTTTTTCTGTCTCTTTTGCTAAAAGATTTTCTGTAGATAATTTATTTAAAATGCTTCCACCGATTTCTACAATATCAAGTATTTTGACTTGTGAAGTATGATCTCCCCTTACGGCTTTATATTCAGACTGTAATTTTATTAAGCTTTTTGGGCTAGCAACAAAATTCATCTTTGATATTTGAATATCATCAATGAAAAAACCAGCAGTACCAGAAAGATTTTTAATTGAATGGTTTTGAAAACCTGCGTAAATATTTATTATATCGTTCTCATTTACGGTTGTTGTGGAATACCAAATATTTGAAAGTATTTCCGCGTTAATCTGTCCTGTCGAAGTGGAACTTTCAGCAAAAGTAACAGCAGAAAAGCCAAAGAGAAAGACTGCAGTTATAAATAAGAAATTTAGCATATTTTGGGGCTTCATTAGATAATTATACAATACAGTTTCTGTCATTGCGAGTTTTTACGAAGCAATCCATGAAATTAAACTGGATTCCCGCCTTCGCGGGAATGACAGAAAGGGACGTTTCGTAATTCAAGGATTCGTAGCCATTCGTATCATTAGTATAATTCGCCCGCCTGCAACGTTATGCGTAGCATTTCGGGCAGGTATATTAGTATTATCCACATCACTGATTCAACCTCCCCCTCGTATAAATCCCCACAAATCCTGTCCCTTTAGTTAAGCCGAGTGGAATAAGGATTTCAGACGCGTATTTTTCTTGATATTTTATTACTGCATTTTTTGTGGTAGTTCCAAAATATCCTGTTGTAGAAGCTGTGAATAATCCTTCGTCTGTTAATCTCTTCTGTAGTTCTACGACATCACTATTTCTATCACCAAATCCCAAATTTTTGTTAAAAACAAATATTGATACACCCAAGACTTCTCCACTAATAGGAGTTGTAGATGTTTCTGTGATAATTAAATTTGGATTTTCAACTATTAATCCTGTAGTAGTTGATTCTAAAATAGAGTCTTCAACAGCTGGGTTAATAGTTATTTCAACTGGCGGATTTTCAATACGTCTTCTTCCTCCTGAAGAATATACAATAACAGTTCTTGTTTTTTCTAATGCTGAATTTCCAGAAACATCTGTAGCACCATAAGTTATATAATAAGTTCCATTTATACTTGTGTTGACGTTACTCGTTGAGGTTGCAACAACTCCACTATCAATAGCATCAGTTGTCGTAGCCCCAGCATCAGTATATGTTTTCCCCCTTAAAGTTCTTATAGGATTTTCTCCAAGAATAGTAATTACAGGCGAGGTTGTATCAACAACATTAATTAATACAGAAGAAGTTGCTATATTGTAATTAATTAAATCTGTCGGAGTAAAAGTAGTTGATAAAACTTGACCACTTCCTAAAGAAAGCATTGTTCCGATATCTGGCAAATATGAAAAAGTTCCATCAACTGTCGTGGTAGCATTTAATTGTATATTAGATAAAGCAGTTCCATATTCAATATCAGCAGGATTGTTCCAAGTGATTGTCGGGGTGGTTTTGAATGAAATAATATTAACAATCGGCTGAACAGAAGTAATCAAAAAAAGTGGAGTCCCGCTAAACGTCATAGGATAATAAACCGAAGATGTCCATTCATTTGAACCTATGATTAATGGAGAGACCGATGTTATCTGTACTTGAACAGACTCTCCTTCATCCAACTTTGAATTTTCATTAGATGCTCTAATTCTAATTTTTTGGGTAGTAGAGCTAAAACCATTTATATAACCATCTGTTGAACTCAATACCCATGTCTCTGTGGACGAAGATGTATTTATATTATTTAAAATAGGTACTCCAAATCCAACCGGTAATTTAATTTCGACTGAACCAATTTTTGCTGTTGATGAGCTACTATTCGTAACGGTATATGTATAAGTAACACTTTCTCCTGTATAAGCTGATGTCGGAGAAATAGAAGCAATTGCTTCTCTAACTGACACAACTGCCTTCGCATCATTACTTATTAATAATCCAACTAAAATTAACACTACAAAAAAACCAACTAAAAAATACTTTTTCATTTATTTTTTAAATTAATACTTATTATTAAACACAGATTATCTTTACCAAAAATGATCGGTGACTATTTGATAATCATTATATTACAAAAATATTTTTTTGCACTATAAAATACACGGGGTATTAGTTATTTCTGTCTTTGCGAGGAGGTATTCCGACGTGGCAATCCAGGGATGGTTTGCTTCGCATTTTCCTTACAGGAACAGTACACCTTTCACATTTTGAATACAAAACGTTCAAGGTCTTTCATTTGGGTCCCTTACCCAAATTTCAACTCGCAAAGACGAAATACAGAATATGGAATGAGGTAGAACATCGGAAAATATCTAATCATTAAAGATTTCTTTTTGCAAAAAGCCTTACAATTCTAAGTTCTTCGTAAGTAAAACTATCACCTAATTTATTTTTTATAGGGGCAAGTAAAAAATCTCTGTTTTCTCCATACATTTCCCGAAAAGTCATCCATGCTTTCTTAAACTTATTTGCTGTAAGTTCATTTTTTAAATGATTAATATTTAATTCAGGATATTTAATCAAGAGCTTTTCAATATGATCAATAATAGTTCCCTGCTTAATTCCTCTTATCGCAATGATTTCTTTTATACTCATTCCCTGCTCCAACATATTTCTTGTCTCTTCAGATGGCGAAATTCTATTTTGTTTATTTTTCCCAACTTTTTTAATAGGAGAAGATTTTCCGGCAGGAGCAATTTTTTCCAAAAATTGCTCCTGAATTTCTTTTACATCTTTATCGTCTAAAGAATTTAGCCATTGTCTATCTTCAATAGATTTTTCTCTCAATTCTTCATCAAATTCCATTACATCTTCTCTTACCTGCAAAGCATTATCATTTAAACCGATAATTTTTAAACCAGCCAAAGTCCTTACACGAGAGAGTGCGACATAGCCCATACCTTTCTCAAAAGATTTTGAAAGATCAACCTCAACAGAATCCAAGCTCATTCCCTGACTTTTATGTACTGTGATAGCCCAAGCAAGCCTAAGTGGAAATTGTTCTATCAATGCTTTTCTTTTACCTTCCTCTTCAATCATCCATTCAGCTTTCTCTACATTAATAATTTTTCCAGAAGTAAGCATAACTTTTGGACAAGAATAATTACAGGAAATAATTTTCCCCAAAGTTCCATTCGCATACCCTTCTTCAAAATTATTTTTTACAAACATCACTTTGGCTCCAACTTTTAATCTCAAACAGTCAGGAGCAAGACAACTTTTTTTGAGAGATTCTACAAGTGGTCCACGGCCCTTGCTTTCCATTTTAAAAACATAAGTTTGACCTGAGAGTTTATCAAGTTCAGCATTATTTATAAAATCTACATCAATATTGTGAGTATGAAGCTTCGTTGGCTTAATATCATTTTCTACATCTTTATTGTGTCTTGATTTTAAATTTTTTAGTGATTCTTCACTCATTCTATTTTTTCGAATATCATTCAAAATCTTTATGAATTTATCATCTTTATGCCTATGTTGTTCCTCCAAATAACAAATCTTTAAATCAAGATTCTTCCAAGTCTCAGATTTGAAAGAAAAAAAAGATTCCCTTTCACCAGCACGTGTAACAGGTGGGAGTTGAAAAAAATCTCCACAAAGAACTATCTGCATTCCTCCAAAAGGAAGCTGATTTCTTTTTAAATGTCTCGCAATTTTCTCAATAAGATCGAGACGAAAATGATGAAGCATAGAGATTTCGTCAATTATCAAAACCTTTGTTTCCTTAAACCTGTCATATAAATATTTCTTAGTTTCCATCTCTTCCAAATCATATACAGAAATTTCATCACGAATACCAATTCCACTCCAAGAATGGATAGTTGTCCCACCCATGTGTGTTGCGGCAATACCAGTTGAAGCAGTAACTCCCACGGAAATATTATTCTGCCTGAGAAATTTTATATATTCATTTAAAACATAAGTCTTACCGGATCCAGCTGCTCCTGTAACATAACAATTGTATCCCATTTTTAAAATTTCTAATGCTTCTTTTTGTGTCATACAAATGATTGTATCATTAAAGTTTTAAAAGAGGGAGATGAAATTTTGCTTCGCAAAATTTCATCTCCCTCTTTCTTATTCATATGCATTCGTTAATAACCCAAAACACCAAGGTCATACGGACTCGTGCTTGGGAAAGCAGAAGGATGGACTACTTGTCCCGTAGTAAGAAATTCTGATTTCTTTACTACTGGGATTCGTTAACAACCCCAAACACCAAGGTTATACGGACTCGTGCTTGGGAAAGCAGAAGGATGGACTATTCGTCCTCGCACTCGTCCTGGGCTGGTGAGGGGTTAAGAAAATGTAGTCGTTTACACTCCTCATTTTCTACAAAAAAACTCCGCAGGACAAACCTTACGGAGCTCAATAACAAATTAATGATGCAAAAGACCACGAATGATTTCGGAAAGTTTTTGTGGATCTCTTCCGGCAAGACCATCAATCAACCTTCGAATTTCCTCTCCAGAAAAATAACGAACGTCATCCTCACTATTAACGATAATATATGCAGATGAACATTCTGAAATTATAGGTATAATATCAACACCATTAAAAAGAGGTGAACCAAGATCAAAACCAACAAGAATCACGTCCGGCTGTTCTTTTGAGATTGTCCTTACAGTCACCTCAGGTAAGACAAAACTTTCTGTTAGAACTATCCTGTCTTGTTCTGGATGAAAAATATCAGATCTTCTGATTTGTCCTTCAACCTCTTTGATATCTCTATCAATAGGCATATAGATCATAGCAACCCTCCTTTTTTTGTTTAGCTAAGCCAAATACTTAACCATCTAAAAATAGATTACAATATATTACTTAGAAAAGCAACTCATCTTGTAGAGGGGTAATATTTTTTCAACTTTTACTAATAATTATTTCTAACTGTACGGAATCCCAAATAGTTTACAGGTCCATCTGGAGCACTACTCGCACGACGATAAACATAACAGCTCCATGCAGGTACAGGAGTAGGTTGATCTCCCCAACTACCG
>JAPLZG010000019.1 GCA_026395155.1 Candidatus Tayloriibacteriota bacterium
AGGTATAAAATTTGGGTGTTTGTCAGAGGAAAAAATTAGTTGCTTTCCAACCTCATGAAAGCTATTAAATAAATGGAAAAATTCTTCTTGAGTTTTTGTTTTTGAGGATAAAAACTGAATATCATCTATTATTAATAGATCATATTTTCTATATTTTTCTTTAAAATTATTTATTGTTCCTGTATTTAAAGCATTTAAATAATCATTAGTAAATTTTTCAGATGTCATATAAAAAATTTTTCTATTTGGATCAAGAGCTTTAAAGTGGTTCCCTATCGCCTGAATAAGATGTGTTTTTCCCCTACCTGTTTCTCCAAAAATAAAAAGAGGATTGTATGTGGCAGTTTTTTTAAGTATTGCCTGCGAAGCTGCATGAGCGAGTTCATTAAAAGGACCAATAACAAAAGTTTCAAAAGTATATTTTGGGTTTAAATTATCTTCTTTATTAATATAAAATTCACTAAGAGGTAATTCACTATGATTTATTAATGAAACATCATTATGGGTTGGTTTTTGTTCATTTTTAGAAACTATATACTCAATATTTCTTATATGTTCGCCAAAAGTACGAAGGTTTTTAAGAATATCTTTGTGATATTTGTTTATTAACCAATCTTTTACAAAAACATTTGGAACGCCAAGGTGTACTGTCCCGTCATCTTGTTTAATAATAAAAGTGTCTTTAAACCACATACTAAAATTGGCCTTTGATACACCGAGTTCTATTTGTGCTAGGACATTATCCCAGAGTGTTTTGTTGTCTGACATGTTTAGAGATAATTATAAGTTGAAATGTCTATTAATAAAATAAAATATATGTGTATAAGCTGTTTATAGCGAGTGGATAATAAAATATCAAAAATGAAAAATCAAATATTAAAAATAACAGACAACAAAAATATTATAAGTAAGTATGTCATCCTCAGGAAGGAAGGAACCCAGAAAATAAAAAATTAGACCTTTTATAATTATACTAGTATTATAATTTAATAAAGACTTGTTTTTATGTTTGTTTTACTGTATAGTGTGTTTGTAATTGAATTAAGAAATTATTTTAATCTTTACATTTTAATCTTTATTTTATGTCATTTACATACAATCCTAAAAAGAGGAAAAGAGCAACAACCCACGGTTTTTTGGTAAGAAATAAAACTAAATATGGTAAAAATACCATAAAGAGAAGAAGACAGAGGGGTAGAAAAAAGTTAACTACAGTATAACAAAATAGGCCTTTTAGGCCTATTTTGTTATATAATATTAAGATGCTTTCTAGAAAATATAGAGCAAGTAAGGATGATATAGAGGAAACTATTAAAAATGGATTTAATATTCAAGGTAATTTTGTATATGCAAAAGTTTCAAGAGATAAAAAAGATATTAATACCTTTGCTATTATAATCTCTAAAAAAACAGAAAAAACTTCGGTTGGGCGCCATTTAATTAAAAGAAGAATTAGCTCTGCTCTTGAAGATATTGTTAAGAATAATGAAAAGGATTATTTAAAAACTATTGTATTTTTTTATAAAAAATCAGAAAAGGTACCAGAGACTTCCCTATTTCATAAAGATATATCGGAAATACTGGGGAAAGTTTTGTAGAAGCTGTTAGATGATAGCTCTCAATATTTAAAATCTTAAATATGAAGTTTGGTCTTGCCAAACTTCTTATTCGTAGCCATTCGTATCATTAGTATAATTCGTATATTGGTATGTTTATCTTGATTGTAAAAAGGTCTATTTTAATATAGAATGGTTTAATGCATTTTATATTTGATACATTTTTTTACTCCCCTCTTTATAATGGTCTTGTTTGGTTTATAAACATCATGCCTTGGCATAGTGTTGCTTTAGCTGTGATATTCTTTACTTGCATTATCAAAGTTATTTTGTTCCCTCTTTCTCAAAAGTCTGTTAAAACTCAATTTGAAATGAAGAAAATTGAGCCAGATATTAATGAAATAAAAATTAAATATAAAGACGATAAGAAAGCACAAGCAGAAAAGACGATGGCTTTATACAAAGAAAGAGGAATCAACCCTTTTTCTGGTGTTCTACTTATGATTATTCAGTTCCCTGTTCTTATTGCACTCTATTATGTCTTTTTAAAAGGTGGTTTGCCAAACATAGACCACGATACAATCTATTCTTTCACAAAAATTCCAGATATTATAAATATGAATTTGTTTGGAGTTAGTGTAGGAGATAAAAGTATAGTTTTTGCATTACTCGCAGCAATATCTCAGTTTTTTCAGATGCAAATTACTGTACCTAAGACACCGAAGAAAGACAAGCAAAATGATCCAAAAACGCCTAGTTTTAAGGACGAATTGGCTAAGAGTATGAGTATGCAGATGAAATATGTTATGCCAATAATCATTTTCTTTATTGCCAAAAGCTTCCCTGTTGTAGTATCTTTATATTTAGTAACAAGTAGTTTGTTCGCAATCGGTCAAGAATTGTATGTAAGGAAGCAAAGTAAGATAAAAGCAGGAGAAGTAATAACAATAAAATAAAAAAATGACAGATCCAGTTAAAGATAGTCTGTCGAAAACAGACGTCGGTAGCGGGATAGAATTTGAAAGTTTATCAGTAATAAATATCAGATTATAGTACTAATTCATAACACTTTAATCTCTAACAGGATGAATAACATAAAAATAAAGGCATTAATAGAAGAGTTTATCAAAAATCTAGGAGTTAGATTGGATTCTGTTTCAATTAAAGAAGATGAGGTTTCTAAAAAGACAACTTTTATAATAAGAAGTCCTGATTCAGGATTGTTGATAGGAGAAGAAGGAGAAACTTTTTATGCTATATCTCATCTTTTAAGGAGAATTGTAAATAAAGGAAAAGAAAATCACCCAATTGGTGCTGTTGGGCAAGTTGAGGAAGGAAATGATTTTTCAATCGATATCAACGATTACAGAGCAAGTATCATAGAAAAAATAAAAATAAAAGCTACAATTCTTGCAAATAGAGCCCGAGATATGAAATCAAATGTGGAGCTTGAGCCGATGTCATCTTATGAAAGGCTCATAGTTCATGGAATGCTTACAGATCAGCCAAATATCAAAACAGAGTCAATTGGAGAAGGAAAAAACAGAAGGGTTGTTATAAAATATGTAGGATAAAAATTAAAACAAATTACCTTGAATTACGAAATGCTCCTTTCTGTCATTCCCGCGAAGGCGGGAATCCATGATTAATAAGGAGTAAGGACAAAAAAACTGGATTCCCGCCTTCGCGGGAATGACAAA
>JAPLZG010000122.1 GCA_026395155.1 Candidatus Tayloriibacteriota bacterium
AAAAGAAGGAGGTGTTTTACTAGAACAAAGTGGTGGTGTGAATGTAATTTCTTTTTTATCAGATAATTTAGTTAATTTGAAATATATACCAATCATACCGCAGTATGGCGATGTTTCTGAGTATGTGCCATATACATATTATTCTGGGAAGAGTAATGTCGCTACTAGAGATGGTGCAAATATTTATTGTGGAGATCAAAAAATTAATGATTATATTTTTATTTTTAAAAATGAAAATTTAAATTTGATTTTACCTAAGATGAGTAGTAGAAATGATACTATTTCCGGCTACTGCATCGGTCAATAAAAATGTTATAATATTCTTACCTCGTCATTGCGAGGAGGCCCGGTGACGTGGCAATCCAGGAATGGTTTGCTTCGCATTCGCTCGCAAAGACCCCAGTCAAATAAGAGATCAATTTGACGGGGCGGGCAGAAAAGACAAAAAAATTATCATTAAATTATCTAAAATGAACCTCATAAAAAAAATCTCTATAACTTTTTTTCTCATTCTATCTTTATTTGTTTTTTCAAATATGGCTATGTCTCAAACTGTGTCAGCTGATCTTCCCGAACCACATGTTTTAAATCAGGCAGAGTTGGATGAGCTCAATAATATGCCATCAGTTCAGACTTATAATTTTAAACTCGATAAAGCTATCTATAAAGCAGGGGACACTGTAAAAGGAACTTTTTTTATAAAAAACGACAGAAATTATAATCTTCCAGATTTAAAATACACAGTTTCTTTGGCTGGTGAATATGATAAAAGGACAGGTTTGCCAGCAATGGTTTATGATTCCAAATCTTTTGGTCCAGTTTTTCTTGCTGGTTCTGAAGAGAGTAAGGAAGTTAATTTTTCATATACACTGCCTGAAGCTTACGCCGGAGATAATTTTGGAATACAAATAAAAACATTTACAAATGCCGGTATTCCTCTTGGTTGGAATAGTGTCTTAATTAAAATAAATGGAGTCTCTGGTGTTTTGAAAATTGATTCTGCTTATATTGAAGTGGACGGTCAAAAATTTAGCCTTCAAGAAGGTCCCACTATAAAAGAAGAAAAGAAAGGCGAGGTTCACATTTTTGTTTCGAATCCTTTGAAAGAAAGTGTCTCTGTTTCAGGTAAAATAAATATTTATAATCGCACAATTACTGGTAAAATTTTGGGGACATATAATACTGAATTTATAGAAATAAAATCTGGTGGAAAACAAGAGTTTGTTCTTGATTTAAATAAATATATTTCCGAACCGGGGGTTTACGAAGGGTCTTTTATTATTTTGGATAAAGATAATGTCGTTAGGGCTCAAGAGATAAAGTTTAGATATATAATCTGGGGTAATATTGTCACGATTCAAAAAGTTGTTGCCGACAAAGAGTTTATAAATAGGGGAGAAATTGTTAATTTAGATATTAGCTACACAGGTTCACCTTTTGATATTACAAATGGCGAAGTTCCAGAACAAAAGCCGATGAATACAAAGATTGTTTTGTCTGATTTGAAAGAAAATGTTGTGGCAAATTATGAAGGATTGATTGATTATAATAAAGGGACAAGTATAAAAATTCCTCTTATCGCTACAAAAAATGCAGATTATATAAAGATTGGTCTTACAGTTTATGATGATTCAGGAAAAGTAGTCACTTCATATAATAGTGTGCTTTCTGATACGACAAAAGAGCGGGTTCAGGATAGTAATAATTGGAGTATGATTGTGCTTTTAATAGTAATCATTTTGGCCCTTACTGCTTTTGTTTTTCGAGGGTCCATTAAAAAGAGAATTCTTTCTCTGTTTTTAGTATTATTTTTTGTTTTGGGGTGTTGTCAGGGTGCGAATGCAGGAATTATAACTTGGACTTCTGGAACTGGGTCTGTACAGAATTATATATCATCTCAACTTTATAATTCTACTACTGGTGGTAGTTCATTAACGATTGCTCCGGGGGATCAATTTACAGTTAGTGGAACTATAACAACTCTTTCTTGTAATAATACTACACAACTTAATGCAAATACTAAAGCCAGGTACAATATTATTGGTAAGACAAGTATAGATATTAATACAAATGGTATTACAGCGTATACTAGGACCGATTTTAATGCTACTTACGATTATGAAAATTATTCTTATACTTTTCCATCTTCTGGATATTTTTCTACGACAACTCCTGGGACGCATAGAATACCAGTACAATTTCTTGTCTTTTACAGTGGTGCGCCACAAGGCACCCAGGTTGGTTATATAGAAATTGTAGTAACAGCTCCACTTCGTACTATCACTTTTGATAAAAATGACGCCTATGCAGTGGGTACGATGCCACCTCAATCAATTAATCAAAGTTCCTCTGCAAGTTTGACTCTTAATACTTATAGTAAGACAGGTTTTACTTTTTCTGGTTGGGCGACGTCACCAAGTGGTCTAGTAGTTTATACTAATGGTGCAAGTTATACTATGGGTTCTTCAAATGTTACTTTATATGCAAAATGGACTGCGAATACTTATACAGTTATTTTAGACAAACAAGGTGGAAGTGGGGGTACGGGAAGTGTCACGGCAACATATGGTAGTGCAATGCCGACAGCGACTGCCCCTACGCGAGGAACGGATATATTTGGTGGTTATTACACATTGACTGGTGGTGACGGATCGCAATATTATAATTCGATAATGACGAGTGTCAGAAATTGGGATATGAATTCTAACACAACTTTATATGCAAAATGGACGATTAGTTCGCCAACCACTTATACTGTTACTTTCGATAGTCAGGGGGCAACAGTTCCGGCAAGTCCAACATCTATAACAGTTACTGCAAACGCTGCTGTCGTAACTTTACCAACTGCCCCAACTAAAACAGGCTACACTTTTGGTGGTTGGTGGACATTAGCGAATGGTGAGGGGACTGAATTTACTGTGGCTACTTCAGTCATATCAAATATCACTGTTTTTGCAAATTGGGCTGCGACTTACACTGTTACTTATCATGGCAATGGAAAAGATTCTGGCGATGTCCCAGTAGACTCATTGTTATATCATGTAGGAGACACTGTAAATATTAAAGGTAATATTGGAGTTCCTCCTCTTAATTCTCCTCTTGTAAGAGCTGGTTATTCTTTTGCTGGATGGTCTGCTTTTCTAGATGGTAGTGAGATTATTTATAATTCAGGTGGCACCCCTCCTATGCCTGCCGGTAATGTAAACCTGTATGCAAAGTGGGATAATTCTACTTTCATTCCAACCTGTTGTTCAACCCGAGGGTCAACTACTTG
>JAPLZG010000089.1:0-3085 GCA_026395155.1 Candidatus Tayloriibacteriota bacterium
GCAACTAATTCATATTGGGATAATCAAACTTCAGGACAAACAACATCTCCATCAGGAACTGGATTGTCGACAGAGCAGATGAAAACACCATCAACTTTTGCTAAATGGGATACTAGTAAATGGAATTTTGTCGGAGGCTTTTACCCAGCTTTGAAGACCCCTTAATAACAATTTCTGTTATATTTTCTTTAGAAGATGTTTGGCAATAATTTAAAATTCTTTAATTATCAATTTAACAACAAGTCGAAGTAATTTATAAAAAAATAATATTTTACAAATAGAATGAAAAAACAAATTTTTACAAAAGGAAAAATAAAAATCGGAATATTATTTTTTGCAATTCTTCTAATGGTCGCTGGTTTTTCGTATTTGCAAAATATCTATAGTATTCAAGCGCAACAACTTCCAGCTTTAATGCCATATCCATATTCACTACCACTTGGAGTTAGCCTCAATAATAATACGGCATCTTGGGATAATGGTACGGGATACAGTGGAAATGCTGCATGTGCTCTTCTTTCAATGGCGTGTGAAAGAGCAGTCCCGTTTGGTTATAATGATCCTGGTAGTGATAATTATCAACGGACCCAAACTTGTAGTGATGTGAGTGTAGGCGGTCAAGCGTATTGTACTAATGATTGGAGAAATTCAGACGTTAATCCAATTCCAATCGGAATGTATCAAAGTGTAGAAATAAAGGGCGTTTCGTGGAATGGTACTTTTGCTAATGCTTATTATGCTTGTCAGAATCAACCAATAACACCAACCCCTATAAATTATTTACCACAGGGACTTTACGTCGTTGACGATATGAAAACTTTAAGTTGGAGAGAAGATGTTATGTATACTGGAAATACAGCCTGTTCTTATATTTCAAGGGATTGTCAATCAGCAGAGCCGTTTGGTTATAATGACCCTGGTAGTGGTAATTATCAACAGGCTCAAACTTGTAGTGATGAGAGTTTGGGTGGAATAGCTTATTGTGCTGATTATGTAACAACTACTCCCATGTGGCATCAAGTTGCTTGGGATGAAAGTGGTAGGGCTCTGTCACTTTTTGAAGGATGGGGTATTACACGATCTCCAGGTCACATAACAATTGAGGATTGGAGAACGCGTAGCCTTAAGACTGGAGCAGCTCTTTGTATTAAGACGGTGGGTTTTCCACCTATTGATATTAAGGTGAAGGTTGTTTCAACAACAATAAATTGGCCTGAGATTTGTATGGATTATACAGCTTGGAATTTTGGATATCCTTTGCCATGTCGTTATGATCCCCCAGGTGTATGTCCAGATGGACAATATAGAGATGAAAATGGAGATTGTGTTGATAAGTCAACCCTTCCACCTCCTCCACCACCGAGACGATGGCCACCATTGGTACCTGTACCGAAACCAGACTCTAATGCTGTAGATTGGATACCACCAGGAGTATTTGTAGAAATCGATTCAGATAAATATGATTTTTGTGCTAGTGACAAATTTAATCTAACATGGGATTCACAAAGGGCTAATAGTTGTACTGCTAGTATGGCTAGTGGGGTAGATAATTCTTGGAGTGTAGCTTCAATCAGTGGTACCAAATCTATGGGTCCTGTTTCTGCTGGGTCTTATGTTTATAAAATTACTTGTAATGGAACTGATGATGGTACGCCAAAAGGTAATCCAGTTTCTGCTTCATCCTCAGTAATGATTAAAACACAAACTCAACTTACAGAACAAGTATCTATTTTATCTGATCCATCTTCTATAACAACAACCGGGAGCACATCTACTATTAGATGGAGCCTTCAAGATCCGAGTGGTGATTGTGTTGATAGAATAGACGTCTTTAGCTGTATTGGTGCCGTTTCTGGGCCAAGTGGTTTTGCAGATAATAATTTTAATGGAAAACAAATATCAGATTTTCCTAATGATCCACCATATGTAACTCCTGTTCTTAACAAGAATGGAAATTATTATTACTCATTAAACTGTAAAACAAAAAGTGGTGCTGATGTCGTTGCCAATACAGTGATAAATGTTAGTATTCCACCACCGACAGTGACTATCGAAGGGATTCCATCATACACAAACCCATATGGTGAAAAGGTTACTTCTATAACTGAAGAGGGTGCAACTGCTACCTTGGAGTGGAAAGTTAAAAATGCAACTGCATGTACTCCTATATCTTCAGATAATATTTATTTTAAAACTGATGAACAATGGCTTGCTTCATCACCGAATCCAACTGACGGTACACACACTGCCCCAACTGAAAGGTTTTTTGAAAATGGGGTTTATGGGTATGGTCTCACTTGCACAGGGCCAGGAGGAACAACCACATCAAATATTTGGAAAGTGATTGTTGCGATACCGCCACAAATTACAAATTTCTTTGCTACTCCAAGTATTATTAATAGTCTAAATGATGCAAGTCTTAAATTAACTTTAGATTTTAAGTATGCATATCTTTGTGATGTTTTTGAAGGAATAACAGGATTTTATAGTGCACCAGAATCTTCTCCTGCCGTTTTATTTCCTGGGTTACTTAATGAAGCTAGTTCATATTCATATAATATGAATGGTGATTATACTTATAATGCCACTTGTTATGGAATTGGTGGTATGGTAGAGGCCAGTACGATTGTTCAGGTAAGAGTTCCTCCAAGTTTTAAATTTACAACTGACACGACAGACCTCTCATTTGGTGATGGATTAAGTACGACTACTATTCGTTGGTCTGAATTTAAAAATGCTGGTAGTTGTACGATATCTAACAATATCGGAGGACCCTCTGTAGTTATTACACCAACAGATGGTAATACAACCTCTTTCGTATGTGATAATACAACTGTTGGTCAGGCTTTCACTTACACACTAAGTTGTTCAGGAACTGGTGGATATACTGGTCCAAATACTACTAAAGAATTAGAAATTTATTGTTCTTCTACTGGTTCAGGTTATTCAGTGTCCTCAATTTCTTCTGCAATTTCAGCATCTCCTAGTTCAACTATTACTGCTGGTAATACTGTTACAATTACATGGGAAACATCGGATGCTGTTGCCGGTTCAGGAGTTGCAAGTGGCGGTAATTCTACATGGA
>JAPLZG010000089.1:3141-5715 GCA_026395155.1 Candidatus Tayloriibacteriota bacterium
CCTCCACTTTCAGCAGGTACCTACACATATACCATTTCTTATAATCGTCCTGGTGGACTGACGGATAAGTCTTCTGTAATTGTTAATGTTACATCTGGGCCATCACTTACACTTAATGCTGTCCCTGCCAGTGTAAATAGTGGTAATTCAACTACGCTAATATGGAATTCAGAAAATACATCTAGTTGTTCAGCAAGTGGTGCTTGGTCTGGAACAAAAGCAACTTCTGGTTCAGAAATTGTAGGACCAATAACTTCAAACAGAACATATGTATTGACATGTACTGGTGATGGAAGTTCGAAGAGTTCAAGTGTTAATGTTTCTGTCCTTTCCGCTGTTGAAGTAAAAACAAGCTCAGCAAAAGTAATATCTTCATTTAAGATAGGGGAGAGTGTTGGTATGATTAATAGTATTTTTGGAATGATATCAGTTAAGGTTCCATCAGGTACAAAAGTTACATCACTTACTCCAACTATTATTATTCCTACAGGAGCAACAATTAGTCCTGCTTCTGGAGTACCACAAGATTTTACTAATCCTGTTGATTATGTTGTTACAGCTCAGAATGGAAGTAAAGTTACATATACTGTTACAGTTATAAAATAATAGATTGTATTTATTAACAAAAAAACACTCACTGATATAGTGGGTGTTTTTTTGTTGTGATAGTTAAAAATAAATTTATGAGTTAATAGGAGTTAATAGACATTTGGTGTTGGTGACATTTCCAAAAGAGCAAGGATAATCCTTGCTCTTTTCTGTGTTTTGAGCACACTTATGGAATGATAGTCCATATTCGTCTTAAAAAAACACAGTTACGATACTTAAAACTTGATTAAAGTGTTATTTATATTCGTAAAATTAATAATTATTCAAAAAACTTAAATTAAAAAACCAACACTAAATGTCTATTAACTCAAATTTATCTATTTCGCTTGTTGAGTAATAAGTTATGAACACCTGTTGACAACTATGTTTAATTCATTTTTTATGGTAGAATTTATTTTAGATAGGTAAACACACAATCCATTTGTGAGTTTACGAGGTTCTTTGAGTAAAACAATAATCAGAGAAAGGAGAATGCCAATGAGAAAGTCAGTGTGGCTTATTATTGCATGCATGCTGTTTTTGGTAGCCAATATCGCTCAAGCGAAAAAAAGTTGGCACTCGATGACACAAGCGGAAAGAAATCAAAAGATTGTTGAGAGAGCTGTCGAGGATCTGGGCAAGAATACGAAGCTACTGTGCGGTGACTGGGTTGAGAAAGTTGTCTTTGATGCATCCAAGGTTCATTATGGACCTGTTTTGGCTTCATTTGATGGGAGTAAATATCCTAACATTAACAAATACAAAACAAGTACAAATTTGGTTTGTGTTACCGAGAATGGAAAATTTCCAATTGAGAAAGTCCAAGCTGGGTGGATAGTGTGGTATTACAACAAACGTGATATGAGCAGTGTTACCAACAGGGTTAATTCTAAAGTTGGTGTTACTAAAGCTAATCACGTTAAAGTCACTTCTCATGTGATGATCATCAAAAGCGTTAGCGCGACTGGCATAGAAGTTATTGATTGTAATGCTGTAGGACCAACTACGGTTGGAACTTGTCACCTAACTTTCAAAAAATTTTATGATAATATCATGACTGTAGAAGATGGGAAGAAGATATACAGTCTATACTATGTTCTCTGAGTGTTGAATATTTTGTCATGATGAAGCGGACCTTGGTCTTTATGATCAATGAGTCCGCTTTTTTTATTGACATTGAATTATGAAATACTTCTTTTGTCATTCCCGCGCAGGTTGAAATTTGGGTTGGGTTGAAGTCGGGATGGGACCCAACTTCAAAGACGGAGCGCGACGGCGCGAGTCGGGCGAGAAGCATCGAGTGTCGGGAGACTTCGGCAAGATTTTTTAGCAGAAAAATACTTGTGACCCAAATAAAAAACCTTGAGTATTTTTGTAATCGACTTTGTTTTCTTATGAGCAAAGCGAATTAGAAAACAAGAAGTGCCCTTGTGGTAAAAAAAGCGAAAGGTTAAAAAGAGAATACGTGTAGCTTTTTAAAGACGGAAGCTGGCGAGCTGAGTCGGGGTAGCGAAATTTTTCAGCAGAAAAATATTCGTGACTACTGCTCCTGTAAGGAGGGAAATTCCAGTTCTGATTCTCCTGGATTCCGTTCTCGACCTAGATTTCTTACGAGCAAAGCGAGTTTAGAAATCGGAAGTACTCTTGTGGTGCAACGGAATGACAGAAAAGAAGGTCAGACCTTTTACCGTCTATACTCAAGAAAATAAAATCGGGAAGGACCTCTCTAGTAATTATGCCTGCTCGCCTTTGTAGAAGGAACTCATCTTTTACTTTGTATTTTATTTTATCTACAGTATAATTATTAGTAGATGAAATATTTTTATACAAAACATAAAAAAAATAATGCTTTCACTTTAATCGAGCTTCTTACAGTTATAGCCATTATCGGCTTTATATCTATTATTGTTTATGCAAATTTACAAGATGCAAAGAAAAGGGCACAGGAAACTAAAGTTGTTGAGGAGATTGATCAGTTAAGCAAAG
>JAPLZG010000058.1 GCA_026395155.1 Candidatus Tayloriibacteriota bacterium
ACAGCTATTGTTTCTCTTAGAAAAAAGTTAATTAAAATTGGTAACAATCAAAAGATTGGCAGATACTCTTTCTTTATTGGTTCTCCATGGAATATTTCAAAAAGTAAATTAATTAAGGTTATTAAAGATAAACCTTTTGATATAAGAGATACTTTTATTTCTGTTGCTGTTGTAAAGATTTCTGCAGATAATAAACCTGAAATGATTTTATGTCAGAATTTTAAAATATCCTTGCAGGACAATCTAAATTATAAAAAGGGTTTGAATGAAATGTTAAATACTGTTGACACAGCTATTGTTTCTCTTAGAAAAAAGTTAATTAAAATTGGTAACAATCAAAAGATTGGCAGATACTCTTTCTTTATTGGTTCTCCATGGAGTATTTCAAAAAGTAAATTAATTAAGGTTATTAAAGATAAACCTTTTGATATAAATGAATCTTTTCTTAAAAAAGTAATATTAAGTGATGAGGAATATTTAATAAATAAAATATCATTAAAAACAGAAGAGAAAGAATGGAAGATTCTTGAAGAGAAAGTAATTCAATCAAAATTAAATGGTTATAAGGTAGAGAAAATATATGGTAAAAAAGCTAGTGATATAGAGCTTGAAATCTTTGTCTCTTTTATTCCTTATGAGATAAAAGACAGATTGTCCTTTTTTGTAGATAAAAAAAATATTTGGGGAATAAAAAGAACATCAAACTCTTGCATTTTATCTTCCTATTCTTTTTTAAGAGATCTTTTTTCAGATAAAAATGATTTTGTTTATATTGATATTGGTAATAATTTAACAGATATATATATTGTGAAGGAAGATATTATCCATGGAATAATATCTTTTCCTTTAGGAGAAGAAGATATTATCGAATCAATTTCTAAAAGAACAAATACGTTGCCAGAAATAATTAAATCAAAATTAAATTTGAATTGTTCGGTGGGATGTGATGAAAAAACTATAGAAGATATTGGAAATTTGGTAAAGACAGGACTTTCCATGTGGCTTTTTAAATTTCGAAGCACTGTTTCTAGAATATGTAATGAAAAAGATCTTCCTAATAATATTTTTATGATAACAAATACTGATTTAACAAAGCTTTTTGCGAATGAATTAAAAAATAATGATAGTTTCAATTTATTAAGAAATATTGGTGGAAAGACAGATGTTGTTTTGATTAATGAATCAGTTATTGATAATCAAATAATAAATGGAAATGTGTTTTCTGGTGAGCCTTATGTTAAAATGGATTTAATATTTTTATATAAATTAATTAAACAAAAATAAAAAATAGGACTTGTCCAATTTGAAAATACAGTAAGTATTAGATAAAGAGGAAAAACATTAAAAAGACAAAATCGAAAATTAACATTAATATAATTAATTCAATTTTTAAATAGGACTTGTCCAATTTGAAAATACAGTAAGTATTAGATAAAGACAAAAAACATTAAAAAGACAAAATCAAAAATTAACATTAATATAATTAATTCAATTTTCAAATAGGATGCCTAAAAAAATAATACAAGATATATATACTAGTAAAAAAAGTATCAGATTAATAAATAGATCTGATCTTGGGCAAATTAAAACTGTAGAAAAAAGAAATACTAAGAAACCTTTACCAGAGAAAAGAAATCGCCCTAGTTATCTCGAAACGGATGATAAAAAAGTGTCAAAATCTTCTCAATTTTTTCTTTGGGTCATTTGTATTGCTGTCGTGATTTTTCTCTTGTATATAGTTTCTTCAATTTTTTCTACTGCCACTATAACAATTACACCTAAAAAAGAAACGATATCTTTAAATGATACATATAATATTAGTAAAAAGGCAACTACAGATGGTTTGCATTTTGAAGTAATGACAATTAAAAAAGAGATGTCAAAATTGATTGATATTGATGGAGAAGAATATGTAGAGAGAAAATCAATTGGTAAAGCTGTTATATACAATAATGACAGTACATCAAAACAAAGATTAATTAATAATACGAGATTAGAAACATCTGACGGACTTATTTACAGAATAAGACAGTCTGTTGAGGTTCCCGGTATTAAAACAATTAATGGTGTTAGAACTCCCGGAAGTGTCGAAGTAGAAATAATTGCAGATGTAGCTGGAGAAAAATATAATATGAAGCTCTCTGATTTAAAAGGAGATTTTACTATCCCCGGTTTTAAGGGAAGCACAAAATATAAAACTTTTTACGCAAGACTTAGCTCTGATACTGTTGGTGGATTTGTTGGGAAGGTGCCAAAAGTATCTGAACAAAAATTAACTGAAAATAAGATAACCCTAGAAAATGATTTAAAAGCAGAACTATTAAAAGAAATATATTCTAAAAAATCTGAGGAAAATATTATTTTTAAAGATAATTATTTTATTAAATTCAATGAGCTTACAAACTCAATAGAAAATGATAAATATAAAATATCTGAAGGGGCTACAGCTTACGTGATTATGTTTAATGAATCAGAAATATCAAAATATTTTGCGAAGATAAAAATTGTAGGCTTCGATAATTTACCAGTAAACATTTTAGGTTATGAAAATGTTGTATCAACTATCACTGGAAATACTGAAAAAGTTTGGGAAGAAAATTCATTAAAAGTTAAATTTGTAGGAAAAACTGATATTGTTTGGCAATATGATAGTAAGACAATTCTATCAAAAGTTAAAGGTCAAAATAAGAAAATTATTAGAAATATATTGGAAGATAACAAAACATCTATTACAGAAATTAAGGCCTCTATAAGACCTCAATGGAATCAATCTTTCCCAGAAAATCCTAGAAAAATAAAAATTGTTGATTCGATTCGAGATATAACAAAGTAAAAAGCGATTTAAACACTTGACTATTAATGATTTTTTGATATCATCTAACTTGTCTTATTAAAAATGCAAAATAAAAAAGTAAAGCAAACAACAACTGGCCAGGTACTTGAGGCATTTCCCAATACATTGTTTAAGGTTAAACTTGATAATGAAAAAGGGGAATTGTTATCTTTTTTAGCTGGCAAGATGAGACTTCATCGTATTAAAATATTGATAGGTGATAGAGTAGAAGTTGAGCTCGATGAATATGGTGGAAAAGGTAGGATAATAAGAAGGATTTAGAAAAAAGTTGATGGTTATATTTTATAGTCATCATTTATATTAAAATAATTATGAGAGTTAAAGCTTCAGTAAAAAAGATTTGTGCAAAATGTAAAACCGTCAGAAGGAAGGGTCGTGTTCATGTTGTCTGCACCTCAAATCCAAGACATAAGCAGAGACAGGGATAGGAGGGTTGATTTTTTTTAATAGAAATGCTAGAATAGTTTTTCTTGAATATTTTTTATGCGTATAGTAGGTATAACAATCCCAGAAAATAAGAAGTTGAAAATAGGTTTAACAGTGCTTTACGGCATTGGTTATAATCTTGCAAAGACAATTTTAATAAAAGCAAAGGTTGATCCTGATAAAAAGCCAGGAGAAATCAGCGCAGATGATGAAAATAGAATTAAAAAGCTTATAGAAGTCATCAAAATAGAGGGAGATTTAAAAAGAGAAGTCGGATCAAATATAAAAAGACTCAAAGATATTAAATGTTTTAGAGGAACAAGACATATCAAAAAGCTTCCTTCAAGAGGTCAGAGGACAAAGACCAATTCAAGAACACTTAGAGGTAATACAAGAAAGACTATGGGTACTGGTAGAAAAGCTGCAGATAAAAAGTAGTTAAATTAACGAGCGAAGCGACTATAATTTAATTATCCCTCACCAATTTTACAGAAAAATATAAAAGTGAAACAAAATTTAAAGACACAGTAATTTATAAAAAATTGAATTAATGAAATTGGTGAGGGATGATGATTTTTATAGTCGTTATCACTCATTAAAAATCAATCACAATGGGTAACAATAATACACTCGTTTTATTAACTGATAAAAAAGGAAATGCTCTTTTGTCATCTTCCGCTGGGGCACTAGGATTTAGAGGTGCTAAAAAGGGGACACCATTTGCAGCTGCAAAAGTCGGTGAGGTTTTATCGGAAAAGGCTGTTGACCTCGGACTTAAAGAAATAAGCGTTGTTGTTAAAGGAGTCGGATCAGGAAGAGAGTCAGCTATTAGAGGTTTTATATCTAAAGGTGTAAATATTACAAACATTAAAGACGAAACACCTGTTCCACATAATGGACCAAAGCCAAAGAAACCAAGAAGAGTATAAAGTAAGTTTTTAAGTTAAAAGTTCATAAAGTTTTTAAAGTTATAAAGAAAAATGAAAATAGGACCAAAATATAAAATTGCAAGAAGACTCGGGCCAAGTTTGTTTGAGAAAACACAAACTCAGAAATTTGCGCTACGAGCTGGAGCAAAAAAACCTGTTATGAAAAAGAGACCAGGTACAACTTTTGGTGTACAACTCATTGAAAAACAAAAAGCAAGATTCACTTACGGTGTTGGAGAAAAACAATTTAAAAAATACGTAGAAGCTGTTCTCACAAAGAAAGGAGCAAATATAAACGAGACTCTTTTACAAACACTTGAATGTAGACTTGATAATGTCGTTTATAGACTTGGTTTTGCAAAGACAAGACAAGCAGGAAGACAATTTGTTAGTCATGGACATATAGATGTAAATGGTAAAAGAATTACGATTCCTTCATATAAAGTTTCAGTTGGTGAAATTATTTCAATAAGAGAAAGAAGTAAAGCAAGTCCTTTGTTTAAAGATTTGTCAGAAAATTTGAAAAATCAGAAAGTTCCTTCATGGCTCGCGTTAAATGTTGATAAAAAAGAAGGAAAAGTTCAAGGTTTGCCTAAAATACCTCAAAATGAGATTATGTTTGATATTTCATTAATCTTTCAATATTACAGCAGATAGTTTGTAATAATTTATATTTAAAATATTTATTAATTTTTAATAATAAAAAAAATGTCTGATCAATATAAAATTTTGTTGCCATCAAAACCAAAAATCATTTCTGAGGAAGGATTTTCTGGTGTTTATGAAATAGATGGTCTTTATCCTGGATATGGACACACATTGGGTAATTCTTTAAGAAGAATTATTCTATCTTCTATTCCTGGTGTTGCTATTACTTCCATCAAAATTGATGGAGTTGATCATGAATTTTCTACAATAAAAGGAATTAAGGAAGATGTTATAAATATAATCCTTAATTTAAAGAAGGTAAGATTTAAAATTGTTAATGAAGAAGTTCAAACAGTTGAATTAAATATAAAGGGTATTAAAGATGTTACAGCGGGAGACATTACTGTCCCTGGTCAAGTTGAAATTTTAAACCCAGAACAACACATTGCTTCAATAACAGATAAATCAGTAGATTTAAAAATTGAATTGAAAATTCAAAAAGGTCTTGGTTTTATTCCAAAAGAAATAATTCAGAAAGACAGAGTAGAGATTGGCACAATTGCTCTCGATGCTATTTTTACACCAATAAGAAGAGTAAATTATGAGGTAGAAAATATGAGAGTCGGTGATAGAACTGATTTTAATAAGTTAAAAATTTCAATAGAAACAGACGGTTCAATATCAGCAAACGAGGCACTTGAAAATTCAATATTTATTATGATTGAACAGTTGAAAGCCATTGTTGGTTTTGAAGAAAAAGTAGAAGAGAAGAAAGAAAAAATAGTAGAAAAGACAGAAGAAAAAGAAACAGATTCTGAATTTTTAAAAACAAGAATAGAATCACTTAAACTTTCTGTAAGAACAGTAAATGCACTTTCAAATGCAAATATTAGAACAATCGGTGGTCTTGCAAGAAAGAGAGAAGAAGATTTGTTAGAAATTGAAGGTCTTGGTTCAAAAGGGATTCAAGAAATCAAAAAATTGTTGTCAGAATACGGAATAACTTTAAAGTAATCTAGAAAATTAATGAATGAAGTGAATATAATTTTCTTACCCAATGAAATAGGATATATAGGAAGTAGATTGCTTTAAAAAAATATAAATGTTATATATAGAAAATAATTAATAATTTACATAATATTTCATAGGGTGGCGATTTTTATAGTCGTTTTCACTCCTTTAAAATCGCCATGTTACACGGAAATAAGAAAAAACAACTAAGTAGGGGAAAGAATCAGAGAAATGCTCTGATAAGAACACTTGCTGTATCTTTAATAAGAGAAAGTAAAATCACAACAACAGAAATTAAAGCTAAGGTTTTGAAATCTTATATTGAAAAGATTATTACAAAAGGAAAAGAAGGAACACTTAATGCGCAAAGATTGATTGCTTCAAAGGTTGGAGCACTTCCTGCAAAGAAGGTTGTTAAAGAAATTTCTCCAAAATACAAAACAAGAAATGGAGGGTATACAAGAGTTATAAAAGTCAAAACAAGATTATCAGATGGAGCAAAAATGGCTCAAATAGAATTTGTATAAAACTATCATGGAAAAGAAAAATTACACAATCGACGCGACAGGAAAGAAACTTGGAAGAATTGCTTCACAAGCTGCGTCTTTGCTTATTGGTAAAAACTCGGTTGAATATGCAAGAAATAAAGTTTTTAATGTGTTGGTAAAGATTGTTAATGCATCAGCTATTGATATAACTGAGAAAAAGCAATCAACAGTTTACACAAGATATTCAGGATATCCAGGAGGTCTCCACGAAAAGAGTATGGAACAACTTATCGAAAAGAAGGGTAAAGGTGCTGTTTTAAAGCTCGCGATTTCAGGTATGATCCCAAGTAATAAACTAAAATCAAGAATTATCAGAAATCTTGAAATAACAGAATAAAATAATATTTAATATGGAAAAGGAACCAAAAACAAAATATATAGAAGCTGTCGGAAGAAGAAAGACATCTATTGCAAGAGCAAGGGCTGTTCCTTCTGCAAAAAATTCTATTTCTATTAACGATGGTAAAAGTATTAACGATTATTTTATTACAGAAACACAGAGAATAATTGCGATGGAGTCTTTAAATAAATCTCCAATGACTTTATCAATTACTGCAAAAATAAAAGGAGGTGGAATAAGTTCTCAAGCAGAAGCATTAAGACATGCTAT
>JAPLZG010000120.1:0-6185 GCA_026395155.1 Candidatus Tayloriibacteriota bacterium
TCTGACTTCATCTGAGCGATGTTGGCATCCGATTCCGTGTTCTTGTTGAAGTAGAACATTCCGAACTCGACTTCACGTTCGCCAGTTTCCGTTGAGGGGAAGTTTGCATCCGTTATGTCATCGTTCTTCCAGCCATACTTCCCGGCCTTGAGCGAATCCGCGATGGAACGGTCGTAGTTCACGACCTGCTTGCTCGTGGCGGTGAGGAAGGAGACGACCCGAAGGGTTATTTCGGCATGACCCCTCCAAACATCCACAATCCGAAAAAAATTCTCTTTCGTTCGAAGCCACTCAGTAAATTCCGGAGTCGCTCCACATGCTTGGCCCGCGAGCTCAAGCCCGTGGCATTGTCCACCGCTAATAATGAACTTGTCAGTATTCATAACCAACCCGTCCTTCTTTTTTGACCTTGTCCATTTCTGAACGTTGCCTGTTTTTTACGTTTAAGCACAGACCACACGGCTATGCCCAACGTGGTTTTTTATGAATCAAAATTCAGAAAAAACCACGTTGGGTATAGCTTTTATAAAAGAACTTTATTTCTAATAGATTATACATCTATATGATAAATAAAGTCAAGCCAAAAATATACAATTACGCCATGGCGTAATTGTATATAATATTTAGATATTAATAACGATTTTTTATATTTTACTTAATCAAATCTTTCAAACACTTAAGTAAATATTTTAGATATCTTTTCCTTGTATCTTTACCCGTAGAAAATCTTAAAGTAGATTTTGCTCGTGAATCAATTTCTTCTTTGCTTAAATTCATCTTTTCTGATATTTTTCTTACAACATAAGATTCACCTGAACCAGAAGAACAAGCGCTTGCTGAAGAACACACTATCCCCTTTTCATCTAAACGAAAAACAAGCATCTCCCCATCTTGTCCTGGTATCGAAATATTTATATTATTTGGAAGCCTTGCTTCTAAGTGTCCATTTATAAATGCGGATGGAGTGGTTTTTTTGATTCCATCAAAAAAACCATCTCTTAATTTTAAAAGTCTATTACTTTCTTTTTCCTTTTTTTCTTTTGCGATTTCTATAGCTTTTGCAAAACCAACAACAAGAGGAATATTTTCTGTGCCACTTCTCATACCCATTTCTTGCCCACCGCCAAAAATTATAGGTTCTATTTTAATTCCATCACGAACAAAAAGTGCACCGACCCCTTTTGGTCCATACATTTTCTGTGCATCAAGAGTCATCAAATCAACACCAAGATCTTCCACATTCATATTTAAATAAAGTCCCGCCTGTGAAGCATCACTATGAAAATATGGTAATCCATTTTTTTCCCTACTGAATTCCTTTTTTTTATGTCTTATTTCTTTAATAATTTCTCTTAATGGCTCCACAGTACCAATCTCTGAATTTGCATAACCAATAGATATAAGCACAGTTTCTAATTTAATCATTTCTCTCAAATCTTTCGGATTCACAAGCCCAAATTGATCAACTTTTAAATAGCTGATCTCATGACCATCTTTTTCAAGTTTTTTAAAACACTCTAAAATTGAGCTGTGTTCTATCTCAGTAGTAATAAAATGCATTTTTACAAAACTATTTTTTGTTTGATCTACATTAAATGAGTCTGCGTGAAGTCTGTGTGAAGTCCGCGATAGAAGTCCGCGTATACCAAAAATTGCTAAATTATTTGCCTCTGTACCACCTGACGTAAAAATTATTTCTCTATCATGCGCATTTAAAAAATCAGCAATGACTTTTCTTGCTTTTTCTAAAACATTTTTTGCCTCTACCCCCATTTTATGTATTGAACTTGGATTACCAAAACTCTTTCTCCAATATTTTTTCATTGCAGAAATTACCTTTCTATCTAATGGGGTTGTCGCTGAATTGTCTAAATATATTTTCCTCATCCCGTAGTGAAATTTCAAATTGTTTTTTATATTGCTAATTTTCAATTTTAAATTTTAATATTACTCTAATAACTTAAACATTAACAAACTATTCCAGAAATGAAAAACAAATAGCAATGATTTGAAATTCTACTACGGGACTCACTCAATTAATCTAACATTTTTTGCAAAAGAATCCAGTTAGATATATAATTTACCCGCTAAAGTTTTTGCCAATGTTTTTTAAAAATTAATTTACTGAACGGCTTATAAAGCTTAAATTAATGATACAATGTCATTAAATACAAAGTAAAGAAACAAACAATTTTTATTGGCAAAAATTTTCTCGGGTGAACCCGCTAAAGTTTTTACTAACGCATTATGCAATATATTAAGTAATTCAATAATATTAATTTAGTGAAAGGCTAATATTTTACTGAGAGCAAAGATTAAAAACCATAATGCAAAAAAGTTTGTTTGTGATAGAATAATATTAAATATTTGTAATAGTTATAAATTGTCGTAATTAACTTTTTTATTAGTAAGAGATTTATAGGTTCCACCCAATAAATTTTTTTACAGAAACCACATTGTAATTTATTGAAACACGGCTGGTTTAGTAGAGTAATCATTTAAAAGTCGCATTATTAAAATTAAAAACTTTATAGGGTAAATGAATCTAGAAACATACACATTTATTGGAGTTGCGATAATAATTTTACTATTATTTTATTGGATAATTAGGTTGGAGATTAAGCTCAGAAAACTTCTTGGAAAAAGGAATTGTTCATTAGACGATTCTATAGATACAATTAGAAAAGAAGTTATTTATCTTAAAAAATATTCTGAAGATTCAACAACAAATTTTAAAGATATTGAAAAGAAATTAAAAAAAGCTATTTCGGGAAATGAAACTATTAGATTTAACCCTTTTAAAGGTAATGGTTCTGGTGGTAATCAAAGTTTTGCGACTGCACTTATAAATAGTGAAGGAGATGGAGTTATAATATCCAGTCTATATTCGAGAGACCATGTAAGCGTCTTTTCAAAACCAATTAAAAACTTATCATCTGAGCATGAGCTTTCTGCTGAAGAAAAAACAGCCTTGCAAAAAGCAAAGGAGAGCATCTTAGGTTAGCTAATAGCTAAAAGCTAACAGCTAATTTAGCTGGTAAAAAACACACTAAAATGCTAAACTGACCTCCTATGTCGAAAGAACCCTCTGAAAACAAAATGGTAAAGCGTTCCCCTATTGTCTGTATAATGGGCCATATTGACCATGGAAAATCTACTCTTTTAGACTATATTAGAAAAACTAATATCGTTGATACTGAAGCTGGTGGAATTACACAAAGAATTTCTGCCTATGAAGTTATTCACAAAATGTCATCTGGAAAAGAAGAAAAAATAACTTTCCTTGATACCCCCGGACATGAATCTTTTGGAGCGATGAGAATTTGCGGGACAACAATTGCAGATATAGCCGTACTTATTGTGTCAGCAGAAGAAGGTGTAAAAAAACAAACGATGGAAGCCTTGAAATGTATTATTGACGGAAATATTCCATACGTTGTTGCAATAAATAAAATAGATAGACCAGATGCAAATGTAGAAAAAACAAAAAATAGTTTAGTCGAAAATGGGATCTACATTGAAGGGTTTGGTGGTTCAATACCATATGTACCAATTTCAGCAAAAACCGGACAAGGAATAGAAGAATTAATGGATATGATTATTCTTGTTGCTGAAATGTCTGAATTAAAAAAAGATCTTTCCAAGAGAGCAGAAGGAATAATCCTTGAAGCAAACCTTGATAAACAAAAAGGAATAACAGCCACAATTGTTATAAAAGATGGAAAGCTCGAAAATGGTATGTTTGTTGTATGTGGTGACAAAATTGCACCAACAAGAATTATGGAGAATTTCCTCGGCAAAAAAATTACTGAAGCAGAAGCGTCTTCCCCAGTAAGAATAATAGGTTTTGATAAATTACCAAAAGTTGGTAGCCCTTTTCAAAGTTTTTATGATAAAAAAGAAGCTGAAAAATTTATTTCTGAAGAAAAAGAAAAAAATAAAAAAGTAATTATCAAAAAATATGATATGGAGGAATCACCAGATGAAATCTATATTCGTATAATGATCAAAGCTGAAGTTGCTGGATCAATCGATGCCATTGAACACGAATTAAATAAAATAAAAAGTGATAAAGTAAAAATTAAAATTGTTGGAGCAGGAATCGGAGATATTTCAGAAAATGATGTTAAACTTGCTTCAGGTAGGAATCCCGCAATAATAATAGGTTTTGATGTTGGTATTGATAGTACATCTAAAGATTTAGCAGAAAGATCAAACGTAGAAATAAAAATCTTTGACATAATTTATAAAGTATCAGAATGGCTCCAAGAAGAAGTTGAAAAGAAAACACCGAAAGTAATGGTTGAAGAAACAACAGCAAAAGTAAAAGTTCTAAAAGTTTTTAGCTCTATGAAAGATAAACATGTTATTGGTGGTAGAGTCGAAAATGGGATGGTTTCTGTCGGGCAAGAAGCAAAGATAATGAGAAAAGAAGTTGAAATTGGTAAAGGAAAAATAAAAGAATTACAAAAAGACAAAGAAAAAGTTGGAGAAGTTAGAGAAGGTGTAGAATTCGGTTGTCAATTTCAATCAGAAATTACACCCGCCCCAGGAGATAAATTAGAAATATTCATTACTGTTGAAAAATGATATAAAAAAATTAAATAACATGAAAGACGATAAAACTCTTAAAGTAATAAAGATAATTAAAATGGCTGCGGCAGATTTTATTCAACTCGAATCAAATGGAGCTTCTCTTATTACTATTACTGATGTTAGGCTTTCAAAAGATGAAAATTGTGCTAATATTTTGTTTACAGTTTTACCTGAAGAAAAGGAGGAAGCTGTACTTGAATTTATGAAAAGAATGAGGTCCGAATTTAGACAATATATAAAAACAAAAACTAGATTAGGAAGGATCCCTACTTTTGATTTCCAAATAGATTTTGGTGAAAAACACAGACAAAAAATAGATTTGATATCTTTAAAAAGTTAAATTAAAGAAACAAGACTTGCAGTATACATCCTTACCACCTATAATATATAGGTGTCTAAGTATTATGTAAATGAAAAGTTTTTTGATAAATGGAATCCAAAAATGGCTTACGTTTTAGGTTATTTATATGCTGATGGTAGTATGGAAGATGCATTTTATATTAGGGGAAAATATATAAAGGTAACAAGTATAGACAAAGATAGAATTGTAATAATCAAAAAATTATTAAATTCAAAACATAAAATTGTAAAAATACCACCAGATAATTATAAAAGAAAAATAAGATTTCTACTTAGAATCGGAAGCCACAAATTATATAAAAGGTTAGTTGAATTAGGTTTATATCCTAATAAATCCCTAACAATAAAATTTCCTAGAATTCCATCATCAGTGTTAAATCATTTTATTCGAGGGTATTTTGATGGTGACGGTTGTGTTTATTTAGAAAGAAAGATTGGTATTTCTGGTGAATTAATTACAAAAAGATTATTATCAGTCTTTACAAGTGGTAGTAAATTGTTTCTTAGCGGACTTTCTATGAAATTAATTAAAAAAATAGAAGAAAATGACATTAAAATATACAAAAGTCATCGATCGTATCAATTACGATATAGTACAAGAAGCAGTATGAATTTATTTAAATTTATGTATAATAATGTTCAGAAAGGTTTGTATATGCAAAGAAAATTTGATAAGTTTAAGGAGTACTTCTCTTTACAACCACAAAGAATAAACAGCAAAATTAAAAAGATATTAAATACGGCCCAGTAGCCAAGAGGTAAGGCGTTGATCTGCAAAATCAACATACGGCGGTTCGATTCCGCCCTGGGCCTCAAGAGTTTTACGAAGTAAAACTCGGGCGGGATTGAAAGACGGAGCACACGAAGTCCGATTTCAGCAGAAATCGGGTGCGAGTCGGGGTAGCAAAAATTTTCGAGTGGCGACGAAAAAATTATTTGTGACCGAAAGTGTACTCACGGTTCCGCATCAAGAAAAATTAGAAAATGCTCGGGTGGCGGAATTGGTATACGCGCAACACTTAAAATGTTGTCTGCTAACGCGGATGCGGGTTCGACTCCCGCCCCGAGCACAATAAAAAAGGACTTTTTAAATTAAAGTCTTTTTTTATTGTGCTCGGGAGAAAGTGCTGGGAGCACTTTCGTGCGGGAGTCGAAGCCCGATTGAGCATTTTCTGTAATTTATTAATTTCAGAAAATCCAATCGGGGTACTGACCATGTAATGGTCGAG
>JAPLZG010000120.1:6219-7379 GCA_026395155.1 Candidatus Tayloriibacteriota bacterium
TTTTCAAGATACAATAAATGTTATTATTTTAGTAAGAATATAATAATCGGTATATGCGCCCATAGCTTCCTCCCTATTCAAATCAGAATTTGAATTTTGGCGGACAGGCAGCTTACAGCTTCGCTATGGGTTTAGTAGATTTTCAAGATACAATAAATGTTATTATTTTAGTAAGAATATAATAATCGGTATATGCGCCCATAGCTCAGCTGGTAGAGCAGGTCCCTCTTAAGGACAAGGTCGTAGGTTCGATCCCTACTGGGCGCACAAAATAAAAGATAAGATAATCTTTTATTTTGTGCGCCCAGAGGAAGCAATTAGGATATTGCTTCCGTTAGGGATCGAAACCCGATTGAGTTTATTTTATGAACATAGTGAAATAAAATAACCAATTGGGATACTGTCCATGTAATGGAAGATTCCCTACTGGACACAAATAATATTTGCGCGGGTGGTGAAATGGTATACACACCAGTTTTAGGAACTGGTGCCGCAAGGCATGGAGGTTCAAGTCCTCTCCCGCGCACAAAAAAAATAACATCCAATTTGATGTTATTTTTTATTTTTGTGCGCGGAGCAGACAAACTACTTTGTTTGCGTGAGAGGACTTGAAAAGTCTGAGTATATTTTTAAGGATTTAATAATCCGAAAAAATACGAAAACTATACCGACCATGTAATGGTCAAGATTCCTCTCTCGCCCACAAACAAAATCAGCCGTTTCTGCTCGACCTAATTTTCTTGAGCGAAGCAATTAGAAAATGGAAGTACTCTTGTGGTATGCAGAAACGGCTGATTGTTTTTTCTTTATACTTATACCTATACTACATACTCATACTTTCCCTACACTATCTCACACATTCCCCCACCACAAGCAACCTCTTTTTTAACCTCAGTCTCATCTTGCTTTTCGTAAGTAATAATTTTTGAAAAATCAATTTCACCAAGCTTCTTTACCATATCATCATATCTCTTTTCATCTATTTCTTCATAAGGAGCGAGCTGATATACATGGTCACTCTTTGGAAGAAAAGCTAACCCCCCAATAATATCCCAATTGTTGTAAAGCCAGTTTGCAACTTCAATCCATTCATTTTCACCAATATAAATAGTTATTGAAGGATTGTGTTCTGTATAATTAATTTTAACCATCTTCCAAAA
>JAPLZG010000136.1 GCA_026395155.1 Candidatus Tayloriibacteriota bacterium
AGTGAACGAAAAACAGCTTCTCAAAGAGAAATTATCGGCTTTTGAGCAAAAAGCGAATAATCGGTTCGAACTTACCGAAAAGTTTTTGAAATACAATATGGAATTGGCAAACGAGGGAATAAATGAAGAGAAACTTCATTTGTTCAAAAAAGTCGGTTCGAACTTTATTATTGAAGCTCGAACCGTACTTTTTGAGCCACGCGGAGCGTGGCGAATCCTTTCAGAATCAGGATTTTTTGGGGGGAATTCAGAACAGACGGCACTTCGTGCCGACCATATTTTTTGCGGAAATTTGAATTCCGATTTGATGCGGAAGGGGTGGGATTCGAACCCACGTTAGGTTTTCACCTAAGACGGTTTTCGAAACCGTTCCGTTATGACCACTTCGGTACCCTTCCTTTTATAATCTTGAAAATCTTCTTCTATGTTTTGGATTGCTTGTTCCTATAAAATTAAAATATTTTCTGACGTCATCTTGTCTTCTTAAATAGACAGACTTCTGTTTAATTGTATTGGTTGGCCTGAAACCAAATTTCTCTAATAATTCCTTAATCTCATTAAGAAATTTATCATCATAACTAGTAAAAGTCCACCCTAAATGGCTATAAACCTTTCCCTTATACCTGTGTTTATCAATATAGACGCAACCGTCAGTGTCAAAAATACCCCGAAGAAAAAATTTAGAAAAAGATATATTCCTTTTTATCCATGTAGGAATTTTTAGGCCTTCTTGTAATTTATTTCCAATTGGCATTCCTAATTTATGTAAATGTTTAACAATATTTTTTGAAGAAACTATTATATCTACAGCTTTACTGTCTTTTCTCTTTTCCATATTAACTTTAACCATAAATAATCTTCTAAATAAAAAATTAATATATAGAGCATGCTCATAATCAGTATCGATATTAGTAGTAACTGAAGCCTGATAATTAGAAAGATGACCATCTCCAACCATAATACCGATCAATTCTGCTAATTTTATATCTTTATCTGGTATTTTTATTTTTTTTAATGTTTTAAAACCTGATGGTTTTAATCTATGAGTTTTTATTGATCTCAAACCGCCAAGTCTTCTCCCTTCCTTTGTACCAGGATTTCCATATTTTTTAATTCTTGCTAATCCCCCCAAACTAGCAGCTAGTGCTTTTTTATTTTGAATAATCATTACTCTATCAATTATATATTTCGTAAAGCACTTAATCAACCAGTCTACTGTTTATAAAAATAACAAAATTTTGCCTTTTTTACAAAAAATGTTATATTGTCTCAGTACCTAGGACTTTATGAACTTCTAGATACCGAATCCCCTGTAAGAAGGTAAATTCGGGGTTGGTTAAGTTTTAGTTTAATATTCGGCCTTATCGTCTAACGGTTAGGACACGGCCTTCGAGAGGTTGAGCTTGGGTTGGGACCCGAGCGAAAAACCTGTGATAGTTTTGTATGAATGATAATGAAATGGAAAACAGAACAGTGTATACTGCTTCTGTAAGAAGGTAAATTCGGGGTTGGTTAAGTTTTAGTTTAATATTCGGCCTTATCGTCTAACGGTTAGGACACGGCCTTTTCAAGGCTGTAATCGGGGTTCGATTCCCCGTAAGGTCACTGGTTTAAAAAAGAGCTCTGATTTATTTCAGAGCCTTTTTTATTCAGTGACCTTAAGCGAGTAATAGGAATTACTCGCGTCGAAGAATCGAAGCCACGATGAGCATATTTTATGAAGTCTGCTGAAATAAAACAGCTTGTGTGTCCTATCCTCGCAGCAAAGCTGACGAGGTATTAGGCACACAAAACCTTGGCTGTTTTTTTGGAATAGGAATGTCTACCACAAGGGCACTTCCATTTTCTAAACTCGCTTTGCTCGTAAGAAAATTAGGTCGCACACCATTCAGAACACAGCGCGTGTCCTCAACCTCGCAGTTGAACTGACGAGGTATTCGGACATCGCTCTCCAATAAAATATCCATCGGGGATACTGTCCATGTAATGGAAGATATCCCCGTAAGATCACAAAATATTGGTCTTTTTGTCTTTTTTCTGCTAAATTATATTTATTATGAAAATCTTAGGTATTGAAACCAGTTGCGACGAAACAGGAATATGTCTTATTGAAACAGACAGTGATTTTTCAAATGTAAAAAATCTTTCGACAAGCTCAAGACAAGTGAAAATTTTAGGTAATCAACTTTACTCTCAAGTTGCAATGCATACACAGTTTGGTGGTGTTGTTCCTATGATGGCAAAAAGAGAACATGCGAAAAATCTGACTCCACTATTGGAGAAATGTTTGGAAGAAGCTGGCTTAATTAAGTCTAAAGTCGAAAGTCTAAAGTCGAAAGTTGGAGAAGAAAAAGAAGAAAAAATAAAAGAAATATTATTTAGAGAAAATGATTTATTTGAACAATTAAAAAATCTTGCTGAGAAAATTGAAAGACCAGATATCGATGCAATTGCAGTTACAAATGGACCAGGGCTTGAACCAGCACTTTGGGTCGGAGTTGTTTTTGCAAAAGCTCTTTCTGAGATTTGGAACATTCCAGTAATACCAACAAATCATATGGAAGGTCATGTTGTTGTAGCCCAGCTACAACAACATGACGAGTCGAAAGTCGAAAGTTATAAAGTTATAAAGCCAGAGGTAGAAAAGACCAATATTCGATATTCAACATTCAACATTCTCCCCGTTAGCTACCCCGCTATCGCCCTTCTTATAAGTGGTGGCCATACCCAGCTTGTTTTAATAAAAGATAATTTACAGTATGAAATTATTGGTAATACAAAAGATGACGCTGTCGGTGAAGCTTTTGATAAAGTCGCTCGCCTTCTTGGACTTCCCTATCCTGGCGGAAGGTTAGTTTCTGAACTTGCAGAAAAAGAAAGAAATGAATTCCCTAATAAAATACCGCCATATCCCCTTCCTCGTCCAATGATTCATTCTAAAGATTTAGATTTTTCTTTTTCAGGAATAAAAACTGCTGTGCTTTATACTATCAAAAAAATCCAAGGACTAAGCCAGGCTTCTTCCTCTGACGAAGCCCGGCTTAGTCCAGAAATATCTGCATCTATAAAACAAGAAATAGCATGTGAATTTGAAAATGCTGTCGTCGAAGTTCTTATTTCAAAAACAAAAAAAGCCATCGAGCAGTATGGGGCTCAAACTTTAATAATTGGAGGTGGTGTAAGCGCAAACAAAAAAATAAGAAATGATTTCGAGAAAGAATCTAAAAATCTTGGTATTAATTTTCTTGTCCCTGAAGTAAAATCTTCCACAGACAATGCAGTCATGATAGCTATCGCTGGACTTTTAAATATACAAGCTGGTAAACAGCCTGAGGTGGATTTTAAGGCAAATGGTAATTTGTCTTTATAGGCTTTCAAAAATGTAGGGTTTTTTCTTTTATATTTAATGTTTTCTTGCTATGATAATGATTGTTTCTTCATTCGTATTAATTCGTATATATGAATGACCATGTAAAGAATTTTGTAAGAATAATTCAAATTAAAATATTACAGCGAAATTAAATAAAAAATGTTATGAAAAATGAGCAACAAAGTGAAAATTCAAACATGGCAAGTAAATTTTTAAAACCATACAATTTTCAAGAAACTGAGCCAAGAATCTACAAGCTTTGGGAAGAATCCGGCTATTTTAATCCGGATAATCTTCCAGAAAGACATAAAGAAAAGTTTACGATAATGATGCCACCACCAAATGTTACTGGTGTTTTGCACATGGGTCATGCACTTATGGTTACTCTTGAAGATATAATGATTCGTTATCAAAGAATGAGAGGTAAGAAAACTCTTTGGCTTCCAGGAACAGATCATGCCGCTATTGCCACACAATCAAAAGTTGAAAAAGAAATCAAAAAAACCGAAGACAAATCTAGATATGATTTGGGACGAGAAGAACTTCTTAAAAGAATTGATGCTTATGCAAAACAAAGTCACGACACTATTACATCCCAAATAAAAACTCTCGGTGCATCTTGCGATTGGTCACGAGAAGCTTTTACCTTAGATGAAAAAAGAAATTTAGCAGTTCGTACTGTTTTTAAAAAAATGTATGAAGATGGTCTTATTTATCGTGGTCATAGAATAGTAAACTGGGACCCAAAAGGCCAAACGACCATCTCTGATGATGAAATTGTTTATGAAGAAAGAACAGCCAAATTTTATACTTTTAAATATTCAAAAGACTTCCCTATTTCAATATCTACAACAAGGCCAGAAACAAAAGTTGGCGATGTTGCTGTTGCTGTTCATCCAGAAGATGAAAGATATACTAATTTTATTGGAAAAGAATATGATGCAGTATTTTGTGGAGTTCCAATTCATATAAAAATTATTGCTGATAAAGAAGTTGATAAAGAATTTGGAACAGGAGCACTTGGTGTTACACCAGCTCACAGCAAAATAGACTGGGAAATGGCAGAAAGACATAATCTTCCAAAAGATAAAGCTGTTATAGATGAAAAATCTAGAATGACAGTCGGTGATGAAAAATTACTTGGTAAAAAGGTTACAGAAGCTCGTGAAGTAATTGTTGAATGGTTAAAATCTGAAGGGCTTTTAGAAAAAGAAGAAGAAATCAAACAAAATGTTTCTACAGCTGAAAGGACGGGTGGAATAATCGAGCCTCTTCCAAAACTTCAATGGTTTGTCGCTGTAAATAAAGAATTTACTTTGCCACATTCAGAAATTAATGGAATCAAAAGTGGACAAAAAACAACACTAAAAGAAATAATGAGAAATGCTGTTGCTGAAGGGCAGACCAAAATCATTCCAGACTATTTTAATAAAACATATTTTCATTGGATAGAAA
>JAPLZG010000101.1:0-3603 GCA_026395155.1 Candidatus Tayloriibacteriota bacterium
CCTTGAACGTTTTGTATTCAAAATGTGAAAGGTGTACTGACGTTGTGAACCCCTTCTGCTAATATTAAAGGCGTTGGTTTAGTCCACCAACGCCTTTAATAATAACCAAGAATATATATTATGTATACACTTGGCATAGACCTACACAAAAAATCAAGTGTGTGGGTCCTCATTGATGAGCAAAGAACAGAAGTTTGGAAACAAAACGTTCCTTGTCATCCAAATAATGTTAGCATAGCGGTCGAAAAAATTCCCGTGTCTCCAAAAGAGATACAGGTAGCTATAGAGCCAGTTGCAGGTTGGCGATGGGTATCACAGCAACTCGAAGATGTTGGAATGAAAGTACACATTGCTCATCCAAGAAAGATTCAATTAATTGCAAAAAGTACGAAAAAGAATGATGACGAAGATTCAAGAACACTAGCTAATCTTCTCCATTCAGGATTTTTTCCAGAAGCTCATCGGACAAAAGAAGAAATCTATCAATTACGACTTTTGTTACGAGAAAGGACATTCATCGTTCGTCAGAGAACAAGCGTCAAAAATCAATTACATGGCATTGCAACAACTCAAGGTCTCCATCTAATTGCTGGAGGTAATCCACTTTTCAAAAAAGGAAAGGCCGGGATTATGATGGGAGAAAATTTTGTCTTGAAAGAACTTCATCTTCTTGAAGAAGATCTTGGAAAAAGGATTAAACCATTTGATGACAAATTACATCGGGAGATTAAAAATTTTCCTGAAGCTAATATACTCCAAACAATGCCCGGAGTTGGAGGTATTACTGCTCTAACAATTATTGCTGAAGTCGATGATTTCAAACGTTTCAAAACAGGTCGGAAACTAACCAGTTTTGCTGGTTTAGTTCCACGACAACGTTCTTCTGGAGAAACAGTGAGATATGGTTCGATTACTCATAATGGTTCTGCACCATTACGAACAGTATTGGTGGAAACAGCGATGAGAATTCGGGAAGGAAATGCTCCAGAACTTTTTGCTTTCGTAAAAAGACTTACTCCAATTTGTGGAGCGAAGAAAGCTCGAGTTGCTTTGGCTCGAAAATTACTTGTCATTATGTGGAAAATGGTCACAACCAATACTCCATACAATCCAAAATTTCCCTTCTCTTCTTGCACTACGAAAGTGAGTGATCTCGATACAGGAACTGGCGTTTAGAACGCCGTTGTACCGACTGAGACACTCGAAAACACGTATATATACGTCATGCGCTTTGAAGCGCGGATAGTTGCTTGAGTCATATTTTTACATAACCTCAGCTAGACGAGGAAGTAATTCGTAGTGTAAGAAGAGGAGAGAAAACAGAAAACAAAAATACAAAATGCAGAAAAATGCTGATTATTATTTATCCACAGGGGTTCATAGTTGTTCCTGTAAGGAAAATGCGAAGCAAACCATCTCTGGATTGCCACGTCGGAATACCTCCTCGCAAAGACAGAAATAACGAATACCTCGTGTGCTCTGTACCAAGATTGTCCAGATACACCATGGTGTATCTAAAGTTTAAGTATATTTTTTTATCAACTTTTTTATTTTGCTTATATTTTTTTTAGGTTTATAATTTGAAGTAGAGATGGTTCTTTTTTTATTTACACCGAGCAAAGGAGAAAAACATTGAATGTTTTTTCTAAGCCTGGCGATGGAGCAGCGTTTGAGGACGAAACATGTTTGATTTCATATGTGAAGGTTGACCCGAGGCACAGAAGACAAAGAAGACTTAAATTTGAAGATGCAGTTAAATATGTCATAAAGCTACAACGTAAGTTTGGTTTTGATCCGAGGAGGCCAAAATCAAGGCTTATAAAGGCTGTCTTCGAACGTGTCAAATCTCGTCTATTACTTGCTGACTGCAAAAAAGAATTACAATTTTTTGTTGGTGTCGGTACATGTATAGACTGTTTGGGAATAGATTGTTTTTTCAGATGTGGAAAGGAAATCGTCACAGTAGATTTGTACTCTGGATCTAGAAAAAGAAAAGGCGGGAGAATTAGGGCGGATATTGTGATAAGTAGACTGGATTTCATAACTAATAAGCACTATCAAATTGGTGACAAAATAGCAGAGATGCTTCTTTGTCCACCGACTGAAGTCTAATTAGCAAAACGAGTTGGCCCAAAAGGTCGACTCGCTTTTTTTATATTTTTTATTTCAGAAGTGAAATTTCCATTATTTTTGAAAAAACTGTGAAATTAAACTGGACAAAATATTTACAAAAATATTTTTAGTGTTATTTTAAAAAATATAAAGTTTTTTCTATGGCAAATTTTACTACAGGATGTTAAAATGTCGGCTGTTATTATTAATTAATTTAATCTGTAATTTTTAATTTTGTTATCCAACTAGTAAAAAGGGATTAATAGAATTAAAACTGGATTCCCGTCTTCACGGGAATGACAGAGAATATAAATATGCATAAAATTTCGAAAGTATTTGCGAGAGAAATATTGGATTCAAGAGGAAATCCTACAGTAGAAGTTGATGTTACATTATCAGATGGTTCATTTGGTAGATCAGCTGTTCCTTCAGGTGCTTCAACAGGAAGTTATGAAGCGGTTGAACTTCGTGATGGTGACCTGCCTTCGCTAGGAAGCTTCGGCGAGGCAAGCAAAAAAAGATATGGTGGAAAGGGTGTTTTAAAAGCGGTTGAGAACGTTAATATTATTTTGAAAAAAGCTATTGTTGGAAAAGAATGGAATCAGAGAACTTTGGATTCTAAAATGATTGAGGTAGATGGTACAGAAAATAAAAGCAAAATTGGTGCAAACGCAATATTGGGAGTTTCTTTAGCTTTTGCTCACGCTTCTGCAAAATCAGAAAAGAAACCTCTTTATAAATATTTTAAAGAAATAGGAAAGACTGGATATCCAATGAGAATGCCTGTTCCTATGATGAATATTATAAATGGTGGAAAGCACGCAGAAAATTCTACAGATTTGCAGGAGTTTATGATTATGCCAACTGGTGCAAAGACTTTTGCTGAAGCACTTAGATATGGCGCAGAAACTTTCCATGCTTTGAAAAAGATTTTGAAAGGAAAGGGTTTGAATGTTTCTGTTGGTGATGAAGGTGGATATGCTCCTTCACTTCCAAATAATGAATCTGCAATACAGGTTATTATTGAAGCTATTGAGCTTGCCGGATTTAAACCAGGAAAAGATATTTCAATTGCGATAGATGGAGCTGCGAGCGAACTATTTGATAAGGAGAAAAATAAATATATTTTGTCTTCAGAAAAGAAAGAACTTACAAGTGATGAAATGGTTGCTTGGTATGAAGAATTGGTAAAAAAATATCCAATAGTTTCTATTGAAGATGGTCTTGCCGAAGATGATTGGGCAGGATATCAGCTTATGACAAAAAAGATTGGTAAAAAAATTCAGATAGTTGGAGATGATCTTTTTGTTACAAATATTAAGAGATTAAGAGAGGGAATCGAAAAGAAAGCTGGAAATTCTATTTTGATAAAACTAAATCAAATTGGAACAGTATCAGAAACCATTGATGCTATAAATATGGCAAAGAAAGCTGGATACACTTCTGTTGTTTCCCATAGATCTGGTGAGACAGAAGATGCTACAATCGCTG
>JAPLZG010000101.1:3644-18109 GCA_026395155.1 Candidatus Tayloriibacteriota bacterium
GGACAAATAAAAACTGGTTCACTTTGTAGAAGTGAAAGAGTTTGTAAATATAATCAGCTTTTGAGAATTGAAGAAGAGACAAAAGGAAAAGTAGTTTTTCCGGGGAAAGGGGCGTTTAAAGCGTAAATAAGAAAGTTATAATTGTTATAGTTGTTGTAAATGTTTTAATTGTAAATAAACAAAAGGCCGATTTCGCGTAGCGAAATCGGCCTTTTTCGTCATTGCGAGGAAAGAAGTGACGAAGCAATCCATCCCTACTTTTGCCACGAGGCGGAGTTTAAATTTAGGAAGAAAACACACCACCTCCCCTCGAAGACTCGGGTCCTCTTACAGAGGCTATACACCTTTTCTGTTTTTTTTGTGATTACACACAATAAAACTATCAAAGGTCTTGCGCTTGTGGCCCTAACCCCAAGCTCACCTCCTTAACTAAGGAGGAGAATAAGAGCGAAATCGGCATTTTGTTTGAGAATTACAAAATAAAAAGTATAATATGCACGGTATGAAAAAAGAAAATATTAAAAATATAAACAAGACTTCAGGTAAGCAATTATTACTAATTATCCTTGATGGATGGGGTTACAGAAAAGAGACAAAAAATAATGGTATTGCTCTTGCAGAAAAACCAAACTTTGATTCATTGTGGAAAAAATATTCACATGGTTTTCTTGACGCAAGCGGTTTATCTGTAGGACTCCCAAAAGGCCAGATGGGAAATAGTGAAGTCGGGCATACTACTATCGGTGCTGGGAAAATAGTTTATACAGATCTTGTAAGAATTAGTGAATCAGCAAAGAAAAAACAATTCTCAAAAAACCATGCATTTCTAAAACTTTTCAACCATGTAAAGAAAAATGAAAGTACGAGCATCTTTATGATTTTATAAAAACCGCAAAAGAAAGTGGTGTTAAAAAAATATACATTCATGCTTTTACCGATGGTCGCGATACTCCACCACAAAGTGCGTCAGGTTTTTTGGTAGAACTTGAAAAAGAACTTTTAAAGATGAAAATAGGCGAAATAGCTTCTATCTGTGGAAGATATTTTGCTATGGATAGAGATAACAATTGGGATAGATTGGAAAAAGCAGACAAAATGCTTTTTGAGGGTGTTGGAGAAATTGTTCAAGGTAAAAAAGCATCAGAGTTTGCAAAAGAATATTATAGAGATGGAAAGACTGACGAATATTTTGAACCGACTATTTTTGTTGATGAGAATGGAAATAAAAATATAATAGGCAAAAATGATGGGATTTTCTTTTTTAACTATAGGGCGGATAGGGCAAGAATGATAACGAAGAAAATACTTGAAAGAAAACAAAAGATGAATTTGTGTTTTGTTTCTATGACCCAGTATGATGAAAAATTAAAGACAGAAGTTGCTTTTGCTCCAATAAATATTGAAACGACTTTAGCGAAGGAGATTTCTCTTGCCGGTTTTTCTCAATCTCATATTGCAGAGACGGAAAAGTTTGCTCACGCAACTTATTTTTTGAATGGTGGAGAACAGAAACTATATAAAAAGGAAAAACATATTCTTCTTAATAGTAGAAAAGATGTTCCAACACATGATCTTGCTCCTGAGATGAAAGCAAAGGAAATAGCTGATAAGACAATAGAAGAAATTAAAAATGGAACAGATTTTATTTTTGTTAATTTTGCAAATCCGGATATGGTTGGACATACTGCAAATGAAAAAGCGATAAAGGTTGCGATTGAAACTGTCGATAGGGAGCTCGGGCGAATAATTGATGAAGTAGAAAAAAATAATGCGATTGCTATTATTACGGCTGATCATGGAAATGCAGAAACAAATATTGACCCCAAAACAGGGGAAAAACACACTGCCCATACTTCAAATCTTGTGCCGATTATTATAGCTGGGCTAAAAAATAAAATAAAAAAGGGCGGATTGTCTGATATTGCTCCGACAACTTTAAGTCTTTTGGAAATAAAGATTCCAAAAAGTATGAGTGGAAAAAGGCTTATTTAAGTGTATAATAGTTGTATTAAAAGTTAATTTAATTAAATAAATCAATGAAAGCGATTACCAGATTTTTTGATAGGTTAGAAGATAAGGTTAGAGCAAGGCTCAGTCATAGGTCAATAATTTATGGTTTTGTTGGAGGGATTGCGACTGTTGTTTTTTGGAGAGGTGTTTGGCATTCTAGTGATATTTTGATGGATAAGGGTGGAATTTTGGGTTGGATTTTTTATGAACCAAATACGATAATATGGTCATCAATAATATTGCTTATGACAGGTCTCTTTGTAGCTACTTTTATTGGAGAAAGAATAATTATTTCTGGTCTTAAACAAGAAAAAAAAGCTACTGATAAAACAGAAGAAGAGGTGAAAAAAGAGGATAGTAGGATTGAAATTTTATCTATTAAAATAGAACAACTTTCAAAAAATATAGAAGAAATAAAAAACTCACTTAAAAAATAATGTTTTTTAATAAAAAGATCAAAGTCGCTGTCCACGATGGAAGTTTTCACCCTGATGATGTTTTTGCAGTGGTGATTTTATCTTTATATTTAAAAAAACCACTTAAAATTTTTAGAACTAGAGATCAAAATATTTTTGATGTGATGGATTATTTGCTTGATGTTGGTAGGGAATACAATCCAGAGCAAGGCAAATTTGATCATCACCAAGAAGGTTGGGCTGAAAAAAGAGAAAATGGTATACCGTATGCAACTAGTGGTTTGGTTTGGAAAGAATTTGGTGAAAAGATATGTGGATCGAAAGAGGTTGCAGAAATTATTGATAAAAAAGTAATACAGGCTATAGATGCGGAAGATAACGGTGTTGATATTTATGAGAGAAAAATTATTGGAGTGTCGCCATATTGCGCTTTTGATCTGATTGATTCAATGAATCCGACATATAAAGAAAAAGATTTGGATGTAGATAAGATTTTTGATATTGCAGTAACGATGGTGAAAAATATTTTTGTTAGAGAAATAAAAAAAGCGAAAGATTACGTTGAAAGTCTTTTAAAGATGAAAGAAATTTATAATAAAACTGAAGATAAGAGAATAATAATACTTGATGATCAATATCCTGCACAGAATTTTTTTGCTGAATATTCAGAACCACTTTTGGTAATTAAACCTATATTTGATAAAAAAGGCATCTGGTATATTTCTGTGGTTAAAGTTAAGGGAGAAAAATTTAAAAGCAGGATGGATTTACCAGAAAGTTGGGCTGGAAAAGACGGAGAAGAACTTCAAAAGATAACCGGAGTTCCTGACGCGATTTTTTGTCACAATAAAAGATTTATGGCTTCAGCAGGGTCAAGAGAGGGAGCGATTGCACTTGCACAAAAAGCAATAGCAAGTTATAACTAATTGAATGAATTATTAAATAATCAGATTTTTTAACTTTAAACTTTATAAACTTTTAACTTAAAACTAATCTTATGGCCTTCATAGATGAAATAAAAATACATATTAAAGCAGGGAATGGTGGGGCTGGTGTCGTCCGTTGGAGACACGAGAAGAGTATTGAAATGGCTGGTCGTGCTGGAGGAAATGGAGGAAAAGGTGGGGATGTTTATATTCGTGCCATTAGAGATATTGGTATACTTTTTAAATATAGAAACATTAAAGAATTGGTTTCTGAAATCGGACAAGCAGGAATGAAGAAAAGTATGCATGGAAAAAATGGTGAAGATTTAGTTATTGATTTGCCCATTGGTTCTATTGTAGAAAATCTTGAAACTAGAGAAAAGTTTAATCTTCTAAAAGATGGTGAGACGATTAAAATTTTAAATGGTGGAAAGGGAGGTCTTGGAAATGAATATTTTAAAACTTCTACAAATAGAGCCCCTGAACAACAAACAGATGGTAAAAGGGGAGAAGAAGCAGATTTTTATATAGAGCTTGAGCTTGTTGCAGATGCCGGACTTATTGGACTTCCTAATGCAGGAAAATCAAGCTTGATAAATGAACTTACAAATTCAAAATCAAAAATTGGAGCTTATCAATTTACGACACTCGAACCAGCACTAGGTGATATGTATGGTTTTATTATTGCAGACATTCCTGGGCTCATTGAGGGAGCTTCAGAAGGAAAAGGACTTGGTCATAAATTTTTGCGACATATTAAAAGGACGAAGGTATTATTACATTGTCTTTCTCTTGAAAATGAAGATTGTGTAAAAGCATATAAAATAATTAGAAATGAACTCAAAGATTATAGTGAAGGACTTTCAGATAAAAAAGAAGTAATTATTCTTACAAAAACTGACTTAGTCGATGAAAAGAAACTTGCTTCTGTAAAAAAGAAATTGGAAAAATTAAATAAAAATATCTTGACTGCAACAGTCTATGATAATGAATCTATAAAATCTTTAAAAGATAATTTGATTAAGATATTGAGAGAAGAGGAGATATAATTGTTCTAAATGTTGTAGATGTTCTAATTGATTTAGATAAAAAAAATCAGGCGGTTGGTTCAGGATGAACCAACCGCCCGTTGTTGTGGAAAAGCTTCTAATGTCTCCCCTCAAAAAACCCATCCAAGTAGAGCCACTCTACATCGAGTTCAATATACTTTTTGATGAGATGGGCGACCTTGGATCGATCGGCTATGTTCGTGCTCGCTACACGAACGTATGGACGCAATTCTCCCTTCCTGTTTTGAACGTTTGAAGGGACAATCGTCACCACAACGTCATCGATGTTGACAGTTGGTGCCTTTTTCTCAATAAGTATGAAAATGCACTCCCTTATCTTCTCGGCCTTGTTTCCAAACCCATGCAGTTCGATATTAGGCATTATTGCCTCCTTTTTGTTTTGTCTTTGTGTAAAGAATCTACTTGATAGTATAGCAAGTGGATACATATTTGTCAATGATATTTATAATATAGATTTACAAATAAGGCTAAAATTACATAATAACTATATCTACGCCATGGCACAGATGTGGTTTTTGTGAATATTTTTTGACATATTATATATTTAGAGTACTCTTTTTGTTATGAGTACCGATGATCTTGGCGAGCAAATAGGACATGCCTTAGGGCTATATGTTCTCGCTCTACTGGGAGACTTCTTAAATACTCTAACGCCGACAATCCTTCTTATGGATCGTTGGCGTTTTTTACTTTTATGAGAGTTGTTTTTATGATAGTATAACCATAATAAAATTATGGAGAATAAAGATACATGTAGTAAATACAAAACAACAGTTGGTCTAGAGATTCATGCTGAACTTAAAACAGACACAAAAATGTTCTGTTCTTGTAAGAATAACCCGTCAAATGATAGCCGGGCAGGCACTGGAGAAAAAAGACCGAACGTAAATGTATGTCCTGTTTGTATGGGTCATCCTGGCACTCTTCCTGTATTAAATAAAAAAGCTATAGAGAATGTTTTAAAAGTTGGACTTGCTTGTGATTCGCAGATTGCTGATTTTACTGAATGGGACAGAAAAAATTATTTTTATCCAGATATTCCGAAAGGTTATCAGATTAGTCAATATAAATACCCGCTTGTTTTTGGAGGTTTTCTTAAAGGTATTCAGATTACAAGAATACATTTAGAAGAAGATACTGCAAAATCAACTCATGATGCAGGAGATTTTTCTTTGGTTGATTTTAATCGTTCTAGTGTCCCTCTTATGGAGCTTGTAACTGAACCTGTAATTCATTCAGGAAAAGAAGCTTCTGATTTTGCAAAAGAATTACAATTACTTTTACAGTATCTTGGTGTAGGAGATGCAAATATGGAAAAGGGTGAAATGAGGGTTGAAGCAAATATTTCTGTGAGTGATTGTGAAGGAAAACTTGGTACTAAAGTAGAAGTTAAAAATTTAAATTCTTTTAGAACGGTTGAGAAAGCTATTGCTTATGAAACGGAAAGACATATTGAGTTGCTTGAAAAAGGTGAAAAGATTATTCAGGAAACTCGTGGTTGGGATGAAGCTAAACAAAAAACTTATTCCCAAAGAATAAAAGAAGATTCACATGATTATAGATATTTTCCAGATCCAGATTTACCAAAACTAATGGTGTCGGAGGTTTTTGATTTGAAAAAATTAAAAGAAGGATTGCCGGAACTTCCATGGCAGAGGAGAGAAAGATATGTAAAAGATTTTGGCATAAAAGATCAGGATGCAGAAAGCTATGTTATAAATATGTCTCTCGGTGAATTTTTTGAAAAAGTTATTGTTGATTTTAGTGGTAATAGAGAACATATAAAACTTGCTTCAAATTATATTTCTTCCGACCTTGTCGGCCTTTTGTCTAAAGATTCGAATTTAAAATATCCAGATGAGAAGAGTTTTGCAAAAATAATTTTGATGGTTTCAGAAGGGAAACTTTCTTCAAGAGGTGCAAAGGATTTACTTTTAAAAATCGTAAAAGATGGAGGATCTCCAGAGGAAATTGCTGAAAAAGAAGGTTTAATTCAAAAAAATGATGAAGGGGAATTAAAAGATGTGTTAGAAAAACTTATTGCAGAGAATCCAAAGGTTGTTGCAGATTATAAGGCTGGTAAAGAAGCTTCCTTACAGTTTTTTGTTGGACAGGCGATGAAAGCTACTAAAGGTTCTGCAAATCCACAGGTTATTAAAAAAGTTCTACTTACTTTGCTTTCTTAGTGGTATAATTATACGTAGTTATGAAAAACATCGGTATAAAAGATCATAAACCTCAAATTTATATTGGTTCAGACCATGCAGGTTTTGTTATGAAAGAACATATTATTCCTTTTTTGAAAAAGAAAGGATATGCAGTTTTTGACTGTGGAGCTTTTAAATATGATGACTCAGATGATTATCCTGATTTTATAGCTCCAGTTGCAAAAGCTGTTTCTTTAAATCCAGAAAATATTCGTGGAATAATTTTTGGAGGTTCCGGACAAGGAGAAGCAATAACAGCAAATAGATTTCCTAATGTTCGCGCTGTAGTTTTTTATGGTACAGCGGGAGTATGGAAGAGTGAAAAAGCGATGATACAACTTGGAAGAAGACACAATGATTCAAATGTTATTTCTTTAGGAGCAAGGATGATAAATTTAAGTGAAGCAAAGTTTGCTATAGAAGTATGGCTTGAAACTAATTTTTCAAATGCAGAAAGACATATTCGTAGAATTAAGAAATTAGAAAAAGTTTCCAAAGAGGCGATTTGTCAGCATTTTTAGAAAATTTTTTATAGGGTTCACCCAATAAATGTTATGCCAATGTTTGTTAAAATTGCCCATAATCAAAACTAAACTCAATTTTCATATTTGTGCTATAATCATACAAAACTTACAAAGTCGAACAAACAATTTTATTGGCATAAACTTTATAGGGTAAATGACAGAAATAATACCAGCTATAATACCTGAATCATTTGAAGATCTTAGAGATAAGATGGCTATTGTTAATAATATAGCGAATATTGTTCAAATAGATATTTGTGATGGTAAATTTGTCCCTTCAAAGAGTTGGCCTTATGTTGGAGATTTTGATGCGATGTATGGAAGAATTATCGGAGAAGATGAAGGTTTCCCTTTTTGGCAATCACTTGATTTTGAAGTTGATCTTATGGTTGTTAATCCTGAAAGCGTTATTGAAGACTGGGTAAAAGCTGGTGCAAAAAGAATTGTGTTACATATTGAGTCTTCAAAAAGTTTATTGGCTTTCTTAAAAGAATTTAGAAAAAAGTTTGGTTATTTTGGTGACTCTGTTGCAGGAATAGAAATTGGAATTGCATTAAATCTACAAACGCCAAATGAAAAAAATATTCTGATATAATAATCAGTGTTGATGGTGGCGTAAATTTTGATAATGCTCACGATATTTTAAATGCTGGTGTGAATCGTCTAATTTCCGGGTCAGCAATATATGAGAGTGAAAATGTTAGGGAAGCTATAGAAGAATTTAAGAAGATTTAGGGGGATGAATATGGAATAATGAATGTAGAATATTTTGATGAGAAAAATAGAAATATTATTAATTAAAACTTTATAGGGTAAATGATCCCGCTTCCGATGAAAACGGAAACGGATTGCAAACATTATATTATTAAAAAATTATAAGTAATTAACAAAATACGATAGTAAGTGCCAGTTGGACTGGCATTTCCTATCTCTAACGGGATGAAAACTTTAAGACAATATATAAAAGAAGCAGAAGAGAAAGGTGTAGCAATCGGTCATTTTAATATTTCAAATTTGGAAATACTGAGGGGGATTTTTGAAGCTTCTAGAAAGATGGGGGTTCCTGTAATTATTGGTACAGCTGAAGGCGAAAGAAAGTATATAGGTACGAAACAAGCTGCCTCTTTAGTAAAAAGTCTTAGAGAAGAATACAAAGCTCCTGATGTTTCAGGTGAGCAATATCCAATTTTTCTTAATGCGGATCATATATATTCTGTGGATGGTGTAAAAGAATGTATTGATGCGGGATATGATTCTGTAATTTTTGATGGTACGAAATTATCTCACGAGGAAAATATTAAACTCACAAAAGAGTGTGTTGATTATGCTAGAAATTGTGGCCGAGATGTGATAGTTGAAGCCGAACTTGGTTTTATAGGAAGTTCATCAAAAGTTTTGGATAAAATTCCAGATGGTGTAAAAATTACAGAAGAATTTTTAACCAAGCCAGAAGAGGCGAAAAAATTTGTTGAAGAAACTGGCGTGGATATGCTTGCTCCCGCTGTTGGAAATATTCATGGAATGTTAAAAGGTGGAGTTGATCCAGCTTTAAATATAAAAAGAATTGATGAAATAAAAAAAGCAGTCGGAATACCACTTGTGCTTCACGGTGCTTCAGGAAATTCTAGAGATGATATTAAAGATGCAATAAAATCTGGCATGTCTATTGTTCATGTGAATACTGAGATTCGCGTTGCTTTCAAAAAAGCTCTTGAATCTGAACTTTTAGAGAAAAAAGACGAAGTCGCTCCTTATAAATATATGGAAAAGACAATTACTACTGTTCAACAAATTGTTGAAGAAAAATTGGCTATTTTTAATGAAAGATAAAAATGCACTTGATTTATCTTTATAAATGTATATAATACCTTTCTATGCTTACATTAAAAGTTGAGAAGAGAGATCCAAAAGCCAGTTTATCTGCAATAAGAAAGGCTGGGAAAATGCCTGCTGTTTTTTATGGTAAAAAAGAAGCTTCAACTCCGATAATGCTTTCATATGCTATTTTTGAAAAAACATTGAAAGAGGCGGGGGAATCCACAATACTTCATCTAGAAGGTGATGGTATTGATGTTGATGTTTTGATTCATGAAGTTGATTTAAATTCTGTAACAGACAAACCAAGACATGCAGACTTTTATGCTATTGAAAAAGGTAAGAAGCTTGAAATTAAAATTCCACTTGAATTTATTGGTGTTGCTCCTGCTGTAAAAGACCTTGGAGGTATTTTGGTAAAGGTTATGCATGAAATTGAAATTTCTGCTTTACCTAAAGATTTACCACAAAAACTTGAAGTTGATATTTCTTCACTTGTTGCTTTTGACAGTGTTCTCACAGCAAAAGATATTAAACTTCCAGAAGGAGTTGAACTTAAAGTTAAATTAGAAGATATTATTGCTTCTATTTACGAACCTAAAGAAGAAGTTGCTGAAGTTGCTCCGGTTGATTTGTCTTCAATAGAAGTTGCTAAGAAAGGAAAGGAAGCTAAAGAAGGTGAAGCTCCTGCAGAAGGTGCTGAGCCAGCTCCGAAGAAAGATTCTCGCTCATAATATTTTCTTCACTAAAGCGTTTCGTAAATTTGAAAATTATATTCATCTTTCTAAACGAAAAATCAAAAACTCCTCACAAAGTTCGTCAAACAGTTTGATTTTTCTAAAAGATTCATTAATTTTCTAAATTTACTACACTAACCCGCTCAGAAAATATATTCGCTTAGGTTGGCAGAATTATATCGAGAGTTATCTGCCTGCCCCTTCAAATTGGTTTTTTATTTGACTGGGGTCATTGCGAGCATAGCGAAGCAATCCATCCCCGTCTTCCATACTCATACTTATACCCATACCTATACTGTCCTTCTATTATCCTATTTGATATTCTATATTCTATATTCTCTCCTGTACAAGAATGACAGGGGACGTGTATTATAGTAAAATGTAATGGTGGGTTTAAATAAGAAAAAAATATTTTCGGTAATTATTTTTATACTATTATTTTTATCTCCTGTAATAGCAGGTGCTGTTGTTTGTGATTCAAATTTGGATGGTAAAAGTGATCAAGAATTACAAGACATTTCAGCTCAATGTGACGCCGATCTTGTAATATTAAATAGTAATTTAAAAAAAAAAAAAAAATCTTCATCAGAATTGGAAAAAGGGATAGCTGAATTAAATTATAATATAGCTAAAATAAAATTAGAAATAAAAGCTAAGAATGCAAAGATTAAACAGCTTGGTGAAAATATAGTTGTAAAAAATGAATATATAGGAGAGCTTTCTGACAGGATGGAAAATATTAAAAAATCTGTTGCCAAGATGATGAGAGATTCATATTCCATCGATAATGTTTCATTAGTTGAAATGTTTTTATCTAATGATAGTTTATCTACTTTTTTGAAAGATGTGGATGATTATTCTTCTATTAATTTAAAGTTACAAGAATTAACAGGAGAGCTTTCAGATGTTAAGAATCTTTCTGAAAAAGAAAAAAAAGATTTGGAAACTAAACAAACACAAGAAGCCAAATTGAAATATGAGCAAGAACAAGCAAAAAAGGCCACAGAGACATATAAAGCAGAGAAACAAGATTTGTTATCTATAACAAAAAATAAAGAAGCAGAATATAAAAAACTTATAGCAGAGAAAGAAAAATTAAAAGCACAAGTGGGGAATAAATTATATAAATTGCCTGGAGGGCAAGAGATTTCTTTGCGGGATGCTTTAAAACTTATTCAGCCCTATGAAAGTACTATAGGAGTAAGCCCAGCCTTAATTCTTGCTGTGCTTTCTAAGGAATCATCAATGAATAGTATTATCGGAGCAAATATTGGTAAATGCACTTATAATCAAGTCATCTCTGTAACTAAAAATCATTGTGTTAAGGGCGAGACGGTTATGTCTGAGACACAAAAGCCGATATATTTATCCATGATGAGTAATTTGGGATTAAATCCAGATACATCGCCAGTTTCTTGTGCTATTTGTAGTGATGGGGGTCATGGTGGTGCTATGGGTCCAGCACAATTTATGCCACAAACATGGGCTGGTGTTGCGAAAAGAGTTGCAAGTATTATCGGGGTATCATATTCATCACCTTTTGAAAACAAAGCCGCTTTTACTGCTGCTGCAGTATTATTAAAAGATAATCAAGACAGATGTAATACTACCTTCACTAAAAGAAATGATATTTGGGCATGCTCAGCAGCAAAATATTATGGAGGTCTAATGCTGAAAGATAGAAGACTTACAAACTCTATGTACGGTTTAAACGGTGATAGTGGTTATGGAGCCGATGTTTTAAGAAGGGCTTTATTGATTGAAAAAGATATAGATATATGGAATTCGTAATAATTGTTTAAAACAACCGGTGTATATGGTGTTTGCATTTTCTTATAAATAATGTATTATTCTTTCATCTGAATAACCCGTATGGTGTATATTTGTAGCCATTCGTATTATTCGCATAAATTCGTATATTAGTATAATAATTTGTAATATGAAAAAAGATATACATCCAAAATATAGTGATAAAGCAAAAACAACCTGTGCTTGTGGCGCAGTGTATGATTTTGGCTCTACAAAAGAGGAAATACACGTTGAAATTTGTGCTAATTGCCACCCTTTTTATACTGGTAATGATAAAGTTATAGATACTGCCGGAAGAGTTGAAAAGTTCAGAGCAAGAAAGACTGCAGGAGCAACAAAAGCAACTTCAAAGAAAGCAGATAAAAAATAGAATGTTGAATATGGAATATTGAATAAATGGTTCGCGCAAGGCGCGAACCATTTAGTTTTATATAGTTGCAGGAGGACTTCATTTGTTGTCATTCGTTGCATTCGTACCATTCGTATATTAGTATTATGATTATGGATATCGAAGAATTTAAAAAGAATAAAAAGACTGCTTTTCTAGCCGAAGAATATCTTAGGATTGAGAATGAAGAGGAGTCAATTAAAAAAATGGCCGAAAAGGACCAAAGTCTTTTTGCTTTAGCAGAAGAAGAATTGAAAAACCTTGCATCTCAGAAAGAAGTTGTTTTTAATCAAATGAAAGATATTTTGACAGTTGAAAATGAGGAAGAAAAATTCCCAAATGAAATTGTTATGGAAATTCGTGCTGGTGTTGGTGGAGAAGAGGCGGCTATTTTCGCTTTAAATTTATCAAAGATGTATAAAAGATTGGCAGATTTAAAAGGCTGGCAGTTTTCTATTATTGATGAGTCAAAAACTGATTTGGGTGGTTATAAGGAAGCATCTATTGAAATAAAAGGCGTGGATGTTTATAAACAATTGAGATTTGAAACCGGTGTCCATAGAGTTCAGAGAGTTCCTGAGACAGAAAAATCTGGAAGAGTTCATACATCTACCGCATCTGTGGCTGTTTTACCTATTAGAAAAAAGACTAAAGTTGAAATAAATCCCGCAGATCTTGAAATTGAAATTTCTAAAGCAGGAGGTCCAGGAGGTCAAAATGTAAATAAAAGAGAAACTGCTGTTAAAATAATTCATAAACCAACAGGATTGAATGTTCGTTCAACTTCTGAGAGATCACAACCAGCAAACAAAGAAAAAGCGATGACAATTCTTGCTGCGAAACTTCAAGTCTTAAAAGAAGAGGAAGAAGCAAAGAAATCCGCCAGTGAAAGAAAAGAGCAAATCGGTACTGCTGATAGATCTGAAAAAATTCGTACGTATAATATTTTACAGGATAGAGTTACAGATCATAGAGTTAAACATTCTTGGTATAACATTGAAGGTATAATGATTGGAGATGGTTTGGTTGATATTGTAGATTATTTGGTAAAGACAAATTGTAAACCACAGTCAGGGGATGCAGATGAAGATTGAGAGAATGTTGGATATAGAATATAGGATATCTTGCAAATGATGTTGAAGTCTGCTAAACTATCGCAACATATGACAGAAGAAAATAAATTGAAAAATAATAGTATTTTAGACGCGATGTTTAAAGCAGGTGCGCATTTTGGTTATGTAAAATCAAGAAGAAACGCATCAGTAGCTAGCTTTATCTTTGGTTCAAAGAATAAAACAGATATAATCGATTTGGAAAAGACAGCTGAACAGCTAGAAAAAGCAAAAAGTTTTATTTCAGGAATTGCCAAGGCTGGTAAACAAGTTTTATTTGTTGGTGGCAAAAGCGAAGCAAAGAGTTTTGTAAAAGACGGAGCAATGTCTATAGATATGCCTTATGTTTCTGGAAGATGGATTGGAGGTACTCTTACAAATACTGTTGAGATCAAAAAAAGAGTTGCAAAATTTGAAGATCTAGAAAGACAAAAAGAGAAAGGTGAATTAATGAAATATACAAAGAAAGAAAGAGTTCTTATAGACAGAGAGATTGCCAATCTTGAAGAAATGTTTTTGGGAATTGTTGGAATGAAAGAATTGCCAAAAGCTTTGTTTGTTGTAGATCCTAAGAAAGACAATATAGCAGTTTCTGAAGCAAAGAAAATGGGAATTCCTGTTGTTGCTCTCGCAAACACAGATTGTAATATTAAAGAAATTGATTATCCTATTGTTGCTAACGATTCTTCTACTACTAGTATTTCATTTTTCATGAATGAAATGATTAATTCTTATAAGTCTGGTAAAATAGCAAAGGCGTAGCTGAATGTTATAAATGTTTTATGTTTTGTATTTAACAATTAAGACTTTGTAACTTTATAAACTTTTAACTTTTAAATTTATTTTATGGTCATTACAATGGATCAAGTCAAGGAGCTTAGAGAAAAAACTGGTATTTCTATAATGCAATGTAGAAAAGCTCTTGAAGATTCAAGTGGAGATATGGATAAGGCAATAATCCTTTTGCAAAAAAGAGGGGCAGAAACTGCAGCGAAGAAAGCTGAGAGAACCCTTAAATCTAGCCGAATCAGCTCTTATATTCACGGCGGAGGCACAGTAGGTGTTCTTATTGAGCTTTGTAGTGAATCAGATTTTGTCTCTAAACATGAAGATTTTCAGAAGCTTGCTTATGAGATTGCTATGCAGATTGCTGCTACAAATCCAATATATGTAAAGAAAGAAGATATTAATGAAGAAGAGAAGAAAAAGGTTCTCGATGCTTTAGCTGATGAAGTAAAAGATAAGCCAGAAGCTATGAGAGAAAAGATATTAAATGGTAAGCTTGATGCATTCTTCAAGGAAAAGATTTTGATTGAGCAAGAGTATATAAAAGATCCAAGTATTACTATAAATATACTTATACAAAATGCTATACAGAAGTTTGGTGAGAAAATAGAAATAGCAAGATTTGTTAGATTCACCTCAGCTAAATAAGAAGTTAAACATACCAA
>JAPLZG010000131.1 GCA_026395155.1 Candidatus Tayloriibacteriota bacterium
AAGAAAAAATGTTTATAAAAATAAAAAGGTCTTAATAATTTATTAGTTTAAAGTTTTTAATGAGATGAAAATAGAATGTATTAAAGAAAAGTTACATATGGCGGTATCTAAAGCTGAAAAAGTAGTCAGCAAAAATTTAAATCTCCCAGTATTATCATGTTTATTGTTTGAAACAAAAGGAAATAATTTAATTATAAGATCAACAAACCTTGATTTAGGTTTAGAAATATCAATACCAGTTAAAGTTGAACAAGAGGGGAAAGTAGCTATTCCAGCCCAAGTATTAAGTAGTTTCTTAAATAATCTTTCTGATGATAAAAATATTGTACTCGAAACTGTAGAAAATACATTAAAAATATATTCTTCTTCAAGTGAGGCAAATATCAAAACGTTATCAACAGATGACTTTCCAACAGTTCCTATGATTGATGAAGGAAAAACATGTAAAATAAGCTCAAGAGACCTTATTAGCGGTATAAAATCAGTTATTTACAGTTCATCAACATCATCAGTAAAACCAGAGCTCTCGAGTGTTTATATTTATTCACATGGAGATGAAGGTTTAGTTTTTGTAGCGACAGATTCATTTAGACTTGCTGAAAAGACAATAAAAACAAGAAAAGTTATAGATTTACCAGGAGTTTTGATACCATTCAAAAACGCATCAGATATTTTAAAGATTTTTGATGATGTTGATGAGGAAATTGAAATTAATTCAACAAAAAACCAAATTTCTTTTAATTTTAATGGACTTTACCTTGTTTCTAGGGTTATAGACGGTAATTTCCCAGATTATAAACAGATTTTACCAAAAGAAAGAAAAACAAAAGTTACTGTTTTAAAACAAGATTTAATAAATTCGCTAAAAATATCAAATATTTTCTCTGATAATTTTAATCAAATAAATATTGTTGTAAAAAATGGTAAAAATATTCAAATTAAAACAAAAAATCTAAATATTGGTGAAAATACAAATAAAATAGAAGCTGACATAGAAGGCGAGGAAATTGAAGCAAATTTTAATTATAGATACATTGTAGACTGTCTTGGTTCAATTGCTTCAGATAGCATAATTCTCTCTTTAAATGGGATAAATAAGCCTTTGGTGATACAAGGAAGTTCCGATAAGACATTTACTTATTTGGTGATGCCGATGAATAGATAGTCGCTCGTTTTCTCTTTTTAAAACCGCGCATAATTTTCTGCTGAAAATTTGCTATTCTCGCGCCGTCGCGCTGCTAAATGATTTTAAAAAGAGAAAACTCGCTCGCTATTGCTAAAAAAACAGCCTCGCAAGTTTCTAAAAACACGAATATTCTATTCTAAAAAGGAGGTTGGAAGAATTGTAATGAGTTTTTTGTATTTCTGTCATTCCACTGAAGAGTGGAATCCATTTTCAATTTCCTGGATCCCGTTCTACAACGGGATGACAATAAGAACTGTCACTTTATAAACTTTCAACTTTAAAACTTTATAACTTCCTTTTATTAACTTCAATACGCCACACCTGTGGCGTATTGACTTTTGTAATAGGAAGGTGCATATTATGAATTAGTAATAAGTTCTTTGATAAGTAGTCACAGCCAAAAGTTTTTAACTTGTCCCATAGTGAAAAATTATTATTATTCTACCACTGGGGTTTTGAAGGTTTTTGGCTGTGACTACCGTCCAGTGTTTTGTTCTATACAGGCAAAACTTAACCAAAGACCTATACGGTCGAGGAGGATGAAATGAAGAATAACAAGACAGTGGATCGTATTCAGGCAGTTTGGAACATTCTCGGATGAGATGACGGAGCTGACGCCTTGATTCGAGGTGATTTCGTCGTTAGGTTGCCCGATCGCATCTATACGGCGCGGAAGGCTATCAGACTCGGTACGTTCAAGAAAGTCAATGAAATCCGCAAAGCCCTCAAGGTTGGCAGAACCCTCATCAGCGACAGTGCGAATGGCATTCTCAGTAATCGCGATTTCAGTTTGAGTAAAAATGAAGAGAGTGTGGATCTTATTGAAGTCAGCAACAGGGATCTCGGTTTTAAGGATGGTGCTTGTTATTTAGAAACTTGCAAGCGTGCGTACGGACACGGACTCAAGTTTTGCCCCAATGAAGTAGGTCCTCAATGGTGTCTGCAGTTCAAGGACCAGCCCAACGGTACCTTTGTTGTTGTTGGGATGAGAGCTGTAGAAGTCTCTGACGATAGAGTCAGTGTGTTCGTTGTGAGGTGTGATTCTGATGGCGAGAAGTTTCTTGACGCAGACGAAGGTGGTAATGACTCCTTCTATGATGCCTCTGTTCGTTTCTTATTTCTGCGTCCCAAGAATTAGGACTTG
>JAPLZG010000011.1 GCA_026395155.1 Candidatus Tayloriibacteriota bacterium
ATGGATTAGAAATGAAATTCAAGTTGTTATCACTGTTCTTTCTTTGGATCAAGATGATCCAGATGTACTCGGAGTTATCGCTGCATCTCTCGCTGTTGGAGTTTCAAAAATTCCTTTCAACGGACCTGCAAGTGCTGTTAGAATTGGTAAACACAGAAATGATGGTTTCCAAGTTAATCCGACTTTTACAGAAAGAGAAAATGAAAGCTATGAAGCAGACTTGGTTGCTTGTGGAAAAGATGGAAATATAAATATGATTGAGCTCGGTGGAGATGAAGTTCAAGAAACAATGGTTATAGATGCTTTGAAACTCGCTTCATCTGAAATAGAAAAAATAAATGTATGGCAAAAGGAAGTAATCGCAAAAGTTGGTGTAGCGAAAGTTTCAATTCCTGCTCCAGTTATGCCTGCAACTGTTAGTAAACTATTTGCAGATAAAATTGAACCAAAACTCGAAGGTTTTATTATGAGTGGAATTCCTGGTGGATCAAAAATCGGTGAAATAATGAATGAATGGCTTGATCTCGCAAAAGCAACTCTTACTGAAGAGGAAGCAGAATTTGCAGAACATCTTTTCGAAGAAAAAGTTGATGCAATGATTCATGAACAAGTTTTGAAGCATGATAAAAGAGCAGACGGAAGAGGGATAGATGAACTCAGACCTCTCTTTGCACAAGCTGGAGGAATTTCTCCAATACTTCACGGTTCTGGAATATTCTATAGAGGAGGAACTCACATTCTTTCAGTTCTTACACTTGGTGGCCCAAAAGATGCACAGACAATAGAAGGTATGGAAGAGTCTGATGAAGCAAAAAGATTCATGCATCATTACAACTTCCCACCATTTTCAACTGGTGAAACAGGTAGAATGGGCGGAACAAATAGAAGAATGATTGGTCACGGTGCACTTGCAGAAAAAGCACTTCTTCCAATGATTCCAAAAAATGAAGTTTTTCCTTATACAATCAGAATAGTTTCAGAAGCACTTTCATCAAATGGTTCAACTTCGATGGGATCTGTTTGCGGATCTACAATCGCCCTTATGGATGCAGGAGTGCCAATTAAGAAACCTGTTGCGGGTATTGCGTCAGGACTTATGATGGATGATAAAGGAAATTTTAAAATCCTTACAGATATTCAAGGACCAGAAGATCATTATGGTGATATGGATTTCAAAGTTGCTGGAACAAAAGATGGTATCACTGCAATCCAAATGGATGTGAAAGTTTCAGGAGTACCAATTCCTGCACTTGTTGTAGCATTTGAAAAAGCAAAACAAGCAAGATTAAAAATTCTTGATGTTATCTTAAAAGCAATTCCTGAAACAAGAAAAGAAATATCAGTGAATGCTCCAAAAATATTAATTATAAAGATCGACCCAGAACAAATCGGGGGAGTTATCGGATCAGGTGGAAAGACAATTAAAGATATCAAACAGAGAACTGATGCGGATATTGATATTGAAGATGATGGTTCTGTTTATATCACTGGTAAAAATGGAGCGGCAGAAAAAGCAAAAATGATAATCGAAAGCATGACTCATATTTATACAGCTGGTGAAAAATTCGAAGGAACAGTTGTAAGAGTTGAGCCTTTCGGTGCATTCGTAAATATTGGATATGATACAGATGGGCTTGTTCACGTTTCTGAAATCGCAAATTTTAGAGTAGATAATGTGAGCGACTATCTAAAGATAGGGGATAAAGTGCCGGTTGTTGTAAAAGAAATAGACGAGAGAGATAGGATTGCGCTTTCTATTAAATTGACTTCGCCAGATTTTATAAAGAGAAAGAATCCTCCAGCTCCACCAACAAATCCAATAATTAGTCCGAAGATATAGGAAGAATGAATTAATTATAAAGAAAATCGGCGTTTTTGTTCCACAGAAAACTTTCTGGGACAAAAACGCCGATTTTTTGTATAATTAACCCATCAAAGTTTTCGTTGATGTTTTGAAAAGATTAAATTAATAGACAAATTAATTTAATACATACATTTAAATATTAATGCCATGGATGAAGAAAATAAAAAAGTAGAAAATGAAATGGATGAAAAGATTCAAAATGCTGTAAGCAAGGAACTTTCTGAATATATGAATCCTATTGCAAAACAGGTAAGTGGTTCTTTTGATTATTCAAAAAACATACAACCAGAGAAAGTACCTGTACAGAAATTTAATCCAATAATCAGAACATACAAAAGTGATGCTGAAGAAATTATACAATCTGGTCATATCTCATCAATAAATATGGCCGTCGCAGAAAACAAAAGAATGGTGGAAAGGTTAAAACAAAATGGCGAAGAAGTTAAAAAGACTAACACAAATAAAATAATCATAATTGCAAGTACTATCATTATTCTAATCGGATTTTTTGTTTTTGGAATATCATTTTTACTAAATAAAAATACTGATACAAAAACTCCAATTGTTATAAAAATACCAAAAATAATGACAGTAGACATTGAAGAAAAAATAGATATCGGAAGCATAAATCTTAGTAGAATTAAAACAACAATAAAAGAGAGAATCGCTCAGTCTGCAACAAAAATCGGTCAAATTAAACAATTTACTTTATTCGAGAATGATGGAACATCAAATAATATTATTACTTCTTCAAAATTTATTGAATTATTAAAATTAAATATTCCAAGTAAATTATTAAGAAATATAAAACCAGAATATTTACTTGGTATGCATAATTTTGACGGTAATCAAAAGTTTCTAATTCTTAAAACAAGTTCGTATGACATTGCCTTTTCTGAAATGCTTTCATGGGAAAATTATTTGTGGCAAGATTTTAAAGAAATTTTTGAATTAAATTCTGGAGAAACATCTTTAAACGAAGCAGACCAAAACATTGGAATTGAAGTTAAACAGTTTCAAGATATGATATTCAGTAACAAAGACTGTCGAGTTGTAAAAGATATATCTGGGAGAATAGTATTTTTGTATTCAATAATAAACCCTGAAACAGTTGTAATAACTACAAATATAAATACACTAAAAGAAGTTATTAATAGAGTTAATAGGATGAAGATGGTTGTTCAATGAAGGCTCGCTCGCCGAGCCTTTTAAAAGCACGATAAAAATACCGCCAGTCGCGGTATTTTTTCACTACTCAGCGAATTTTTTGCTAAAAATTCGCCTCCGTAAGGCTTTTAAAACGCTCGGCTTCGCTCGCTATTGAGCAGAATTGTATCGTATCTATCCGTCATTGCGAGGAGTTTTTACGACGTGGCAATCCAGAGATGGTTTGCTTCGGATTACCTCGCAAAGACGGAAATAACGAATACATCGTGTGCTCTGCACCGAGGTAGTTTATTTTATTCAACATCCTACGTTCAACATTCTCTCCCGTATGGTCAACCGAGGAATTCCGAAACAATCTAATTTCCTTTTTTTGTATTATGCAATTATAACAATTAGAACATCTACAACATTTATAACATCTTTTTTTCGTATTTGCCGATTTTTAATTTTTTATATATACTTAGACTATGAAAGATATAAAAAAATTCGAGGTTAAATTGGAGCAGGAATTAAAATTAGTTGAAAAAGAGCTCAAGGAAATCGCCGTTAGATCACCAAAAGATCCAAATGGTTGGGTTCCTTCAATTACAAGAGAAACCGATATGGGTTCTGATAGTGCAGACTCAAATGAAGTTGCCGATGAAATAGAAAGTCTTGAGGAAAATACTGCAATTGTTTCAAAACTTGAAGCTCAATACAACGACATCAAAACCGCTCTTGATAAAATCAAAAATGGAACATACGGTAAATGTGAAGTTGGTGGGGAAGATATTCAAGAAGATAGACTTGAAGCAAATCCATCGGCTCGAACCTGTATATCTCACGCTGGCTAGACGCTGACTTTACTTTCGCAGA
>JAPLZG010000059.1 GCA_026395155.1 Candidatus Tayloriibacteriota bacterium
ACTTCATTTACTCAACAATAAATATCGTAAATCATTGAATTATAAAAATGCCTATGAAGTTGCTTTGGAAAGAGGTATTATAAAAGGAGTTCCTAGTATTTCATTATCAGAAGCGATTGCATTTCGGTAGAGAATTTACCATTAAGCATTATAGACACGAAACGTCTTTTATGATAAACTATTGTAGAGAAAGGAGATGAAGTAATGAACAGAGAAATCCAAAAAGACGTACCGAAGAATGAAAAATTCGGCGTCGAAGCGATTGCTGGAGCATTGGAGAGACTGAGTCGCTCCAATGATCAGCATCAGGATCACACTCAGGGCAATTACGGCGCTTGGGATAACTCGAAGTGAGTGCACTCCCTCGCGTAAGGCTTCCTGTGTGTTTGTCATACAGGAAGTCTTTTTTGTTATAATTATTAATAATAATGTCAAAAGATCTAAATTATAATTTGATGATAGACGAAGATAAGACTGGTTTAAAATCCAATCAGTTTCCATATGTATTTTCGTTATATAACAAGAAACAACTTTTAACTTTTTTTGGAACAGAGCATAGTAGTGATATTAAAAATAAGCAATGGAAAGTTTTGGAAAAAGAATGGCAAGAGTTTATAAAAAATACTCAGTCAGAAAAACGAGTCGTATTTTTAGAAGGCAATTTTCGTTTAGTTAGTGATCAAAATTATTTGGATAAAAATGGTAAAATCATTAGTCTAGAGGTCGTGCAAAAATATTGTGAACTTGGTGCTTGGTCATATTTTTCTCAAAATGATAAAAAAGAAATGGTTTTTGTCGATCCAAAATTTAATGATGAAGCGGAATATTTGTTGAAAAGATTTGATGAAACTGCTGTGGAGTATTATTTTTTTGCTAGATATTTTAGTTCCTATATTAATAAAAAAGATATTACTTTTGATGAAGCCTTAAGACAAGCAGTCGCTACTACCAATGAAACATATAGGTCATTTTCAAATATGGTTGATTATTATAAAAAAATTCACCGACAGTTTTTTAATCATGAGCTAGATAAATGTCAAATTGAAAATGTTCGTAATGCATCTTGGCCAATTAGATATGACTGTCCAAGCAATGAGGTTGCACGACAATCATCTGTGTTTAGAAATAAATATATTTTAAAACAAATTAAAGAATATTGGGAGCAAGGTAAAAGTATTTTTGTATTGTTTGGTGCTGGACATGCTGTAGCACAAAAACCAGTATTGTACGATTTTATACAAGGTCAGTAATATATTAATTATTGATTTCAGAAAATTATATTCAACACAACGTTTGCGTTGAATCAGTCTTCTGAAATACTGAAAAATTTCAGATGTTCTTTACAAAACAGACAAGGATGCAATTATGAACAAGACACCGATTATTAAGGTTGTTGGTACAGCATGCAACTTGCGATGTGATTACTGTTTTTTTGCAGAACATTGCAAAAGAAAAGTGATTTCAATTGAGTTGTTAAAAAGCTTTTTTGAACAGTATCTTAAGATGTTTTCTGGTCAAATTAATTTTATCTGGCACGGTGGTGAACCATTGTTAGCAGGAATTGATTTTTATCAAACCATCATTGGCATACAACAAAGCTTAAAGAATAATAATGATGAAATTCGTAATTCTATTCAAACTAATGCAACTTTAATCACCAATGATTGGTGTAAATTTTTTAAACAAAATAAAATTGCAGTCGGTGTTAGTCTGGATGGTATGGAAGCTTCGCATAATCGTCATCGCAAATTTATTAATGGAAAAGGGTCGTTTCAAGCAACAATGGCAGGAATTCATAAGTTGCAAGATCACGAAATAAATTTTGGGACTATTGCTACTTTAACAAAATCTGGTTTAGCAAATCTGGAAAAAGATTTGGAATTTTTCGTTAAAGAAGTCAGATTGAATCGGTTGGCATTTAATTTATTTGCTGATGATTCTACTGGTAATCAACAATTAACAGATGAAAATATTTCATCAGCAGATGCTGAAATTTTTTACCAAAAAATTATGCAGTTTTGGCTGGAAGAAAATAATCGCGACTTGTCTATTAGAGAAATAGATAATTGTTTGTCAGGAGTAATTGGTAAATGGCCAAGAAACTGTTCGTTTAATGGTTCATGTGCAGATTATTTTTCACTAAATAATAATGGTGAAATTTACCCATGTGAACGAGTGTCATTCAATGGCAGTGGACTGTTGGGTGATTTAAGAACTCAAACATTAGACGAGATTTTAACCAGCAAACAGTTTGATCAACATTGTTGTCAAAGTACAAAACAATCGTTAAATTGTGTAAATTGTCCTTATAGTCAATTTTGCAATAATGGTTGCATGGCATTACGTGATAAAGACGGCTGTTTTCGATATTGTTCAGCACGACAGACTGCTTATCGAAGATTGTCTGATTTAATTCCGAAATAAAACAGATTGTGTGTACTATCCTCGCAGCAAAGCTGACGAGGTATTAGACACACAATACCACGGCTGTTTTTTTGGAATAGGAACTCCAATAAAACTCAAATACTAGAATGATTGTTCTAGTAAGGTCAGCTGATCCTTGAGGATTAGCTGGCCTTTTTAATTGTAATTATTTATTATAATATCTGTTTATTGAGAATGAGGTGTGATTTTATATAATTAATTATAAAAAATAATATACTAGATAAAAAATTATAATTTGTTAACATTAACTTATGTCAAAAAACAAAAAAATATTATTATCAGACGTGAAGCCAACTGGACGAGTATATATTGGAAATTATTTTTGTGCGATGAAGCAGTTTGTTGAAATGCAGAATTATTTTGAAAGTTATTATTTAAATGAAAATTAACAGTATTTCAGCTTCTAAAGATACAGAAGAGAAGTTATCTCTTGCTTATGAAGAATCTGATGATTTTTTAAATTTACCCCAAAACAAAATAGGTGCAGTTTGTGCATTTTGTTTTTGTGATGGAAAATTTGTTTTAGTAAATAATGCTGGTAAATGGGAGCCAGTTGCTGGACATGTTGAAAAAGGTGAAAGTGCCGATTCAGCTTTAGTGCGTGAAGTGAAGGAAGAAGCAAATATGAAAGTTTTGAGACATTTTCCACTAGCTAGTTTGTATTTCAAAGATGGTGACTATTTTATGACTCAATATTTATGTATAACTGAGCCATATGGAGATTTTGTTTTTGATCCTGACGGTGAAGTTACTGAAATCAAGATGGTAGACTTTTATGATATTCCAAAATATTTTTCAAAAGGAGATTCATCCAGACTAACTTTAGATAGGTGTAAGTCGGTTTTGGATAAGATAAAATTAATTTATTAAACCGGATTCCGCTTGACCTGTCTGTGCAGGTAGATGGGGTGGGCAGAGGGGATGGATTGCCACGTCACTTCGTTCCTCGCAATGACCCCGTAAAATAAAATCTGAATTTTATCACGGGGTGGGCAGAGGGGGATTACCACAATTTATTGATTGGATAAATTAAAACCGGAAACGACCTCCTAATTACCAGAGAGGTCCTTCCCGATTTCAATATTATCTGATATTATTTCAGTATGTCTAAAATTATTACAGATGAAAAGGTCATAGAAGAATTTTTAACAAGGGGAGTTGAAAATATTTACCCGAATAAAGAATTTCTTAAAAAACAATTACTTAGCGGTAAGAAGCTCACAATGTATCTCGGTATTGATCCTACTGGTCCAACACTTCATTTGGGACATATGATTCCAATTAAAAAGTTGGGTGAATTTCAAAAGCTTGGACACAAAGCGATTTTACTTATAGGAGATTTTACAGCGATGATAGGGGACCCGACAGATAAATCCGCAACAAGAAAACAGCTCACAAGGAAACAAGTTTTAAATAATTGTAAATTGTATAAGAGACAAATCTCTACTTTCTTAAATTTTGGTTTTGGTGGTGCGGATTTAAAATATAATTCTAAATGGCTCGGCAGACTTTCTTTTGAAAAATTGTTGGAACTTTCCTCATATCTAACTCATTCACAAATGATCAAACGTTCTATGTTTCAAGATAGAATAAATAATGGTAAGGATATATATATAAATGAATTTATGTATCCTTTAATGCAAGGTTATGACAGTGTGGCTATGGATGTTGATGGTGAAATTGGTGGAAACGATCAGACATTCAATATGTTAGTTGGAAGAGATTTGTTGAAAAAAATAAAAAATAAAGAAAAGTTTGTGATGACGGTAAAGTTGCTTGCTGATTCTACTGGAAAAAAGATGGGTAAGACAGAAGGAAATATGGCGTCTCTTACAGATGATAATAATGAGATGTTTGGAAAAGTTATGAGTTGGACAGATGGCGTTATGATTTCTGCTTTTGAACTTTGTACGAATGTTCCTATGGAAGAAATAAAAAAAATAGAAAAAGATTTACAAGAGGGGATTAATCCTAAAGATTTCAAATTGAAACTTGCTTATGAAATCGTCCGAATTTATTAAGCCAACACAATATGACATTTTGACAGTTCTCGTAGAGTCTAAGATTTCTCCTTCAAAATCTGAAGCGAGAAGAAATATTGAGCAAAAAGGAGTAAGGGTAAATAATATTGATGTCTCTGATGATAAATTAATAGTAAAATCTGGAGATATAATTCAAAAAGGAAAAAGATTCTTTATAAAAATAATATAAATAAAATGTCTAGAAAAATACTTTTGTCTGGGATAAAACCAACAGGGCGAGTGCATATAGGAAATTATTTTGGTGCAATGAAACAGTTTGTAGAAATGCAAAATGATTTTGAGAGTTATGTTTTTATTGCTGATTATCATGCAATGACTACTGTACAAAATAAAGAAGAACTTTCTCAGGGTATTATTGATATTGCACTAGATTATTTAGCTATTGGTCTTGATCCGAAAAAGGTTGTGCTTTTCAAACAATCTGATGTCCCACAAGTTTATGAACTTACATGGATTTTTAATTGTATTACAACAATGCCATATCTTATGAGAGCTCACGCTTATAAAGATGCTGAAGCAAAAAATAAAGAAATTAATGTCGGACTTTTTGATTATCCTTTACTTATGGCTTCAGATATTTTGCTTCAAGATGCTGATGTTGTCCCTGTTGGTCAAGACCAAAAACAGCATGTTGAATATGCTCGTGATACTGCACAGAAATTTAATAATATTTTTTGCTCTAATCTTAAGAATCAAGTAAAGAATATTAGAGAAAAAATAGATAATCTTACTGAAATCAAATTAAATAATGAAGAAGAGGATTTAACCAACACCAATGTTTTCCAAAAAATAGATGGACATCAAAAAGAAGTCTTTAAAATTCCAGAACCATTTATTTTGAAGGATGTTGAAACTGTCCCTGGAACAGATGGAAGAAAGATGAGTAAAAGTTACGATAATGTAATACCGCTTTTTGCAACATATGAAGAAATTAAAAAAGCCGTGATGAGTATTCCAACAGATTCAAAGGGTGTGGATGAATCTAAAAATCCAGACGAATCAAATATATTTGCGATTCATAAACTTCTCTTAAATTCGTCTGAAAAGGAGGCTTTGGCTTTAAGATACAAGAATGGAGGACTTGGCTATAAAGAGGCCAAGGAGGGCCTAATAGCAAGCTTGGAGGACTTTATTAAGCCTATAAGAGAGAAAAGGGCAATGCTTGCGGGTGATTTAGAGACTGTTTTTGACATACTAAAAGAAGGCGGCAAAAGGGCGGGAATGAGAGCTGAAAAGAAAATGGAAGAGGTGAGGAAAGCGGTGGGGGTGGAGATATATTAAGAAGTTGAAAGTTTATAAAGTTATAAAGTTTGTAAAGTCAGAAAAAATAATACAAAAGAGTTGAAAGTTTATAAAGTGACAATAAAAGACAAAAGAAAAGGCCCGCGTGTATCCTCACGCGGGCCTTGTATTTAATTATTTTGCTAAAATCTAGTAGCTAAGAGTCGACGGCTATTTTAGTTGACATTAAAATGAATATAGTATATACTATCTAAGTAAATGAATCTCTAGGTTAGGTGATGGAAATGGGGAATTGTTTATATGAGATAACCCCAGTCAAATATTTTCTTAAAATATATAAGGTTTCTTTTGTTGGTGTCGGTTTTTTAGTTTAATGTTATTTATATAACAAAATAAGATTTGACGGGGTGATTATTTTTTATAATTACTTCTCATCTTAAGAAATAATCATGTATAAAGGTAATTTTAATGGTCCAAGAAGTTCATCTTCTGGTACTGCTAGGTTTGGTAATAGAAGTCATGGAAGTGGTGGTTTTAGAGGTGGAAGAAGCGGAGGTTTCCGTGGAGGAAGAGGTGGTGGTGGAAACAGAGGAAAAACAGAAACAATAAATTTTGCAAGATTTATAAATAAAGTTCAAATGGTTGAAGAAGTTGAAGTATTCAAACCAGAACATAATTTTCAAGATTTCAAAATTTCAGATCTTTTAAAAGATTCAATTAGAGATAAAGGCTATAAATTACCAACTCCAATTCAAGATAGAACGATTCCACAAATACTTATGGGAAGTGATATCGTTGGTGTTGCAAATACAGGGACTGGTAAAAC
>JAPLZG010000097.1:0-4455 GCA_026395155.1 Candidatus Tayloriibacteriota bacterium
ATAGAAGCTGTCGGAAGAAGAAAGACATCTATTGCAAGAATTTTGATAAAATATAATCCAGAATTTAGAAAAGAACTTAAAAAAGCAGGATTCCTTTGTAGAGATCAAAGGGCAAAAGAAAGAAGAAAATTCGGTTTGAAGAAAGCGAGAAAAGCCCCACAATGGAGCAAAAGATAAGATAAAAAGATTACAGGTGAAAATATCACCTGTTTTCTTTTGTAAAACTTTTCGAAGTCCCGTAGCTAGAGCGAAGCGATATGGTACTGGGACGAGAAAAGCCCCACAATGGTCTAAGAGGTAGGAATATCGAATATAGAATATTGAATATAGAAAAACGATGGTTTGCTTTGCAAACCGTCGTTTTTTTTCTGTCATTCCCGCCCCGTTCTTCAACGGGGTAAACTCCGGCGGGAATACAGTTTTTGTATTATTTATTTGTATGGCAAGGTCAGACCTTGCCATACAAATTTATTATATATTAACGGAATATAATGCGCGATCGCGCATTATATTCCGTATGCGTATGTGTAAATAACATAGCGGTCCGCTAGGTTATTTACACATGTTTTTATGAATGATTAATATTCATTAATTCCATAACAACGTTTGATGTGCGGTCGTATATCGAACGTTGTTATGGAATTCAATACGCCATACGTATGGCGTATTGAAAGCAGAGAAGAATAAAAAACGACCCCGAGCGCATGCGCTCGGGGTCTTCGGTGTTTGAAACACCGTCATTTCTTTTCTCGAAATAACACTGTGTGGCCGACGGTGATACCATATGCACTGTCACCCCAACTTTTCATAATAATGTCTCCATCGGAAGCTACGACCTCCAGATTAGTATGGATATCCAAGAATTTGGAAACCATTTTCCGAAATTCATCATCAACGAACGGGAAGTAGTAGACCCCATTTCCGAAATCTTGGATTTGGGCCAACTTTTTGTTCATTTCCGATTGGTTTTGAATCGCAATCTGTTGTTCTTGCTCCGCCGTCATTGGTTTGGGGTTTTCCAGATTATGCCTTTCTTGACGTACCTTGTTAAAAGCTGGGAAGATTAGGGCTGTTAAAAAAATAATTATCATCAGACACGTCATTATCTCAACGAGTGTGAACCCATACTTTTTCATCTTCTGCTCCTTTTTATCCGACCAATTGTTTTGGTCTAGGATTTGTTGATTGAACTGACAACTAAATCAATTCCACTTTCTAAGTAGTATTATACACCCATTAGTATTCTATGTCAAATCAAAAACTTGATTTTCTTTATATGCCAAGTATAATTGATAATACAAATATATTAATATGTCAGTCATTGCGAGGTGAGTGTTGGGACGGGACCCAACACGCAAGACTCATTGAGAGTTTTTTGTAATCAAAAAATCCAATGAGTGGACAGCTCCTGTAAGGAGTCTCCCGACGTGGCAATCCAGTATTCGTATCCATTCGTTGTATTCGTACCATTAGTATATTAGTATTATAATTGTTATGAATAAAGACAAAGAAGAAAAAAAAGATGAAATAAAGGAAAATGATAATAATCAGGCAGATATTTCTGTTGATGATGTTGTTTATGATTCGAATGTAGATTCAGATAATTTGTTTGATCCTAAAGAAAAAATTGCAAAGTTAAAAGCAAAGATAAAAGAGCTTGAGTCTGAAAAATCTGAGTATATGAATGGCTGGCAAAGAGAACGAGCTGATTTTGTAAATTATAAAAAGAGAGTAGAAAATGAAAGAGTTGAAACAATTAAATTTGCGAACGAAAATCTCATAGCTGAGCTTCTCGCAGTTATTGAAAGTTTTGATATGGCTTTTTCAAATAAAGAAGCATGGGAGAAAGTTGATAAAACATGGAGAGTTGGTGTGGAATATATTCATACACAATTTTTAAAAACTTTGAAAGAAAATGGACTTTCGGAGATTGATCCTGTTGGTCAGAAATTTGACCCGAGTATTCATGTTGCTGAAGAAATGAAAGAAGTCCAATCTGAAAAAGAAGACGGAATAATTTTGAAAGTAAATAAAAAAGGTTTTAATTTAAATGGACGTGTAATTGTCGCACCGAATGTGGTGGTAGGAGAGTGTACTAGTCTAAAGTCAAAAGCTTAAAGTCTAAAGTAAGAAAATAATAAAAATATAATTATGATACAAAATTCTTATACTTTGATAATTTCTTTTTTCCTGTTATTTGTTAGTATTGTTTTTTTGACTGTAGGATTGAAAAAGAGGAGAAAAGTGATGTTAATTTTTTCTTTATTGGGGATTTTAATTTTTGGTGCTTATATTACTTTAATGTATTTGATTAGACTAAATGGCGGAATGTAGAAAATATAAAGGGAGTTGATAAAACAGGGAATTTGGAATAATATGTAAAATATGTTATAATTCACCTAAATCTGGTATTTATTATTCGTATCATTAGTAAAATTTGTATATTGGTATATTAAATTTATATGTTAGCCATCCAAACACAATTTACCCGAAATACTGCACTTGGTGCAGTGGGCGGGCCAAAATACATACAAAAAACGTTCCAATTACCGAACGGTTCTTGGGCGTTGGTTGTTTTTGAGCTTATAGAAATAAATGGAAAAATTACTGCGAAAGCTGTTTGTGGAAAACTTTTAGATGAAAAATCCACTGACGCTAAAAGCTTTGGCGGGGCAAAGGAGGAAGTTTTAGCTTTACCTATATATAAAAGTCCAGAAGAATTTATTCCTTTCCAATATTCAAAATTCGACATTCAATATTCTATACCAAGAGATTTGTCTTTTATTGTGAGCCAACCATCTCGAGCTCCAAACTTAATATAAGATACGAATATACGAATTTTACTAATGATACTAATGAATACAAATAATCATAGTATCAAAATGTCTTATTCGTAATATTTGTATAATTCGTACCATTTGTATATTGGTATCTATTATTAATAATTACTAGAAACTAAAAACTAATTAAACATATGTCAAAAATTATAGGTATAGACTTAGGAACAACTTTCTCAGCTGTTGCTGTTATGGAAGGAAATACTCCTAAAATTATTGAAAACGCGGAAGGTGCAAGAACAACACCTTCGATAGTTGCAACAACAAAAACAGGTGAAAGACTCGCAGGACTTCTTGCAAGAAGACAAGCGGTTACAAATCCGAAAAATACGGTCTTTCAGGTTAAGCGTTTTATGGGGCATCAATATGATGATCCAGGTGTTCAGAAAGATAAAGGTTCTGTTTCTTTTGATATTTCAAAAGCTTCAAACGGTGGTGTTGAAATAGCAATGGCTGGCAAAAATTATAGACCAGAAGAAGTTTCTGCAATGATACTTCAAAAATTAAAGAATGATGCTGAAGCAAGACTCGGTGAAAAAATCACTGATGCAGTTATTACTGTTCCGGCATATTTCAACGATTCACAAAGACAAGCTACAAAAGATGCAGGGCAAATTGCGGGGCTAAATGTTCTCAGAATTATCAATGAGCCAACAGCAGCAGCTCTTGCTTATGGATTAAACAAAAATAAGAATGAAAAAATCGCTGTCTACGACTTTGGTGGAGGAACTTTTGATATTTCTATTCTTGAAATTGGAGATAGTGTTGTCGAAGTTCGTTCAACAGATGGAGACTCTCATTTGGGAGGTCGTGATATTGATAAAAAAATAGTTGATTGGCTAGCAGAACAATTTCAAAAAGAAAACGGAATTGATCTAAGAAAAGATGCATTAGCACTTCAAAGATTGGATGAGGCAGGAGAGAAAGCAAAGATTGAGCTTTCAACATCTATGGAAACAGAAATAAATATTCCATTTATTACTTCTGGTTCTGACGGTCCAAAACATTTACTCATTAAATTTACTAGAGCAAAATTGGAAGATTTAACTCGTGAATTTATTGATAGATCAATAGAAATTACAAAAAGAGCTCTCTCTGCTTCACCATTTAAAATGGCTGAAATTAATGAAATCATAATGGTGGGTGGACAAACAAGAATGCCTGCAATCGTGAAAGCTGTAAAAGATTTATTTGGTAAAGAGCCAAACCTTTCAGTAAATCCTGATGAAGTAGTTGCTCTTGGTGCAGCTGTTCAAGGAGGAATCTTGAGAGGTGATGTTAAAGATGTTCTCTTACTTGATGTTATTCCACTTTCTCTTGGTATAGAAACAATGGGAGGAGTTGCTACGCATCTTGTAGAAAAAAATACAACTATTCCAACATCTAGAAGCCAAGTATTTTCAACAGCTGCTGATAATCAAACTTCTGTAGAAATTCATATTGTTCAAGGTGAGAGACCTATGGCGACTGATAATAAATCACTCGGTAGATTTATTCTTGATGGAATTCCACCAGCACCTCGTGGTATGCCACAAGTTGAAGTTACATTTGATATAGATGCGAATGGAATTTTGAACGTGAAAGCAAAAGATAAAACTACAAACAAAGAACAATCAAT
>JAPLZG010000097.1:4496-6529 GCA_026395155.1 Candidatus Tayloriibacteriota bacterium
ATTAAAGAAAGAAGATATTGAGAAAATGCAAAAGGAAGCGGAGCTTCATTCTGAAGAAGATAAAAAGAAAAAAGAAAATGTTGAGTTAAAAAATATTGCTGAGCAGATGATTTACACAGCAGAAAAAGCTATTAAAGATAATGGCGGAAAAATTGATGCTACTATTGTAAAAGGAGTTGAAGATAAGATTGCAGATTTGAAGAAAGCAAAAGATGGTACTGACACAGACGCAATTAAAAAAGCTTCAGAAGGACTTTCAACGGAGATGCAGAAAATTGGTGAAGCAATGCAAAAAGCAGCTCAGTCTGCTCCTGGACAAACAGGAGCTACGGAAGAAAAGAAGGATGATAATGTAAAGGATGCGGAGTTTAAGGAGAAAGGAAACGATGGAAAATAAGTTCTAATTGTTGTAATGTTTTAAATGTTCTAATTGCTGGAAACATTAAAAACAGACAGAATTTTCGCAGGGCGAAAATTCTGTCATTGCAAGGATGTAATCATCCGTGGCAATCCATCTCCTCTGTCATCCCGTTGCACCACAAGGGCACTTCCATTTTCTAAACTCGCTTTGCTCGTAAGAAAATTAGGTCGAGAATGGGATCCAGAAGAATCAGAACTGGATTCCGGCCTACGCCGGAATGACAGCTAATAATTACACTTAAAAATAGTAAACTCTAACATCTTACATAAAGTTATTGGTTTTAGGTTATTCGTTAAATAGTTATAAAAGAAATGTCCAAAGATTACTACCCCAGTATCATAACCTCGCAGATTCAATTAGCTACGGGGCAGGCAAAACTCTCAAATTATCATGAATAAAGATTATTACAAAACAGGATTCAATCAAGGTCAAGGCGGTTTTGGAGGGTTTGAAGGTTTTGATTTTTCTGGATTCAATCAGGGTGGAGGTCAAAACTTTGATTTTGATCTTGGTGATATTTTTGGTGATTTCTTTGGTGGTGGAGGAGGTAGAAAAAAACAGAAAAAGGGCAGAGACATTACCGTTGATATGGAATTATCTTTTCAAGAATCAGTTTTTGGTGCTATTAAAAAAATTAAATTAACTAAAACATCAAAGTGTAATTCTTGTGGAGGTACTGGTGCTGAAAAAGGAACACAGATGCAAGCTTGCTCAGCATGTTCTGGATATGGAAAGGTTCGCGAAACTAAAAAGTCTATATTTGGGAATTTTATCACAGAAAGAATTTGTGAAGAATGTTCTGGTATTGGTAAAATTCCGAAAGAAAAATGCTCTGTTTGCCGTGGTTATGGAATATTGAAAAGAGAGGAAGAATATGAGGTAAAGATTCCTTCAGACATTGATGATGGCGAAACTATTAGACTTACTGGTGCTGGAGAAGCTATTAAGGATGGTTCTTCTGGAGATTTGTATATTAGAATTCGTGTTAAGAATAATCCACTCTTTCAAAAAGACGGGAAAAATCTTGTCACAGAACTTAATATCAAACTTACTGATGCTGTCCTCGGTGCAAAATATAATTTGGAGACATTGGATGGAAACATTGAACTTAAAATTCCCGAAGGAATGTCTTTTGGTGAAATTTTGAGAGTTAAAGGAAAAGGAATTCCAAAAGAAAATGGTGGCAGGGGAGACTTGTATGTAAGAATAAATATAAAAACTCCATCGCACCTTTCGAAACAAGCTAAGAAGGTATTTGAGGATCTTAGGGGAGAAGGAGTGTAGGATAGTAGAAAGTCGAAAGTTATAAAGTGACAATTCTGATTGTCATCCCGTTGAAGAACGGGATCCAGTATTAGAAAAGGCCGATTTGCTTCGCAAATCGGCTTCTTCTGTTTTCCATCTTTCAAGTCGGGAAAAGGTCCGATCTTAAATCCCAAGAAAGGTCGGACCTTGAGGAGACTTCTTAATCTGTTAATTCTCTTTTGAAATGCAATTCTGTAATATAGAATTGTATGAAAAAAAGACAAACATTTAGACATTTGAGAGAATGTGACAGAGATAGACTTCATGCCTTGTATTTGTGTTGTCACAAACAGAAGGATATTGCTGA
>JAPLZG010000129.1:0-4943 GCA_026395155.1 Candidatus Tayloriibacteriota bacterium
ATTAAGGTTGAAATTTGGGATGGGTTGAAAATAACAAATGCAATGTAGGATCCTTGTCTTTGCGAGAAGGTCTGCCGACGTGGCAATCCATCTTTTCTGCCTGCCCCGTGATAAAATTCATATTTTATTTTACGGGGTCATTCCCATGAAAATGGGAATCCAGGATTATATTAATCCGAGTTAAACAAAACTGGATTCCCGCCTGCGCGGGAATGACAGAAGGAGAGAAAATTTATTGATTGGATGAATTAAAATCGGAAACGGCCTCCCTCCAAAGGCGAGCAGGCACAATTACCGGAGAGGTCCTTCCCGGTTTTGGAGATGGATCAAGTTCGGACAGGGTCAGACCCCCGTGTTAAACACACCGCCCCGGTTATCAGAATAACCATACCCATCATTACATGATCAGTACACCTTTCGCTTTTTTGATTACAAAAATACTCAAGGTCTTTCATTTGGGTCCACTGCCCAAACTTCAACCTTAACTAAGGTGGGGATTTAATGGAAGTGCTTCGCACCACTACTATGGTGTCCTATCCGGCAAAATTTCGTAATAATTAATTAAAAACTTTGCTATATCAAAAAATGGCAAAGTAAGTGTTTGAGATGCATAATCAATCTTTTTTGGTTCTACCGTATAAAGAAAAACTAAAAATTTTGGATTATAAGCTGGAAAATATCCAAAAAATGAGTGAAGCCATCTATCAGGATAATAACCACCACCTTCATTTATAGGTCTGGCAATTTGTGCAGTCCCGGTTTTTGCTGCAATACTATAATTAGTCATTTTCACTGATCCATTAAGTAAAGCTTCATCAACAACCTTCACAAGCATTCTTGTTATTTCTTCCGATGAAGTCTTCTTTATAATCTGTTGGGCCTCATCAACATAGGAAATTGTTTTTGATAGCCCAGTCTTGTATTCAATTTTATCTACCACATGAGGAATTATTAATTTTCCACCATTTGCAAGAATAGAAAGAGCTCTTGTTGTAATCATTGGTGTCATAGAAATCCCCTGTCCGAATGAGGCAGTATAATATTCAATTTTTTTATTATTATCCAAATTATTTAATAAGTTAGTAATATTTCCAGAAGCTTCGTTTGGTAAATCTATCCCCGTTTCAGAACCAATACCAAAATTCTTCATATACTCTGTAAATTTTTCTTTGCCCATTTTTTCTTCAACAAAAACAACTCCTGTATTTAAAGAATTATTCAAAACAGTTTGCATATCGACAGTCCCTCTACCTTTTTTATCAAAATTATATATTGTCCTACCATCTGCTTCTGCAAATCCTTTATCATTATATTTAGTATCTGCTGTAACACTATTATTATCAATTCCTGATGCCATAGTAATAGGTTTAATAATTGAACCCATCTCATACGCATCAGACACCAAAGGATTTGAAAAAATTGAAACATCTTTTTCACCACTAAAATTGTTTAAATTAAAAGTTGGTGAGATTGCCATGGAATATATTTGACCGGTCTTAGGATCTATTACTATAGCTCCAGTAATTTTTGAATCCCATTTTTTATTTATATCTCCAACTACTTTTTCAACATATCCCTGAACTTCTGGATCTATATTGGTAATAATATTCCCTTCTCTTCCTTTATCTTGAATAAAATTTTTACTTATATCAGAAAATATTTCAGCAAATGTATTTACATACAAACCACTGTTATCTCTCTTTAAAGTGTCGTCATATAATTTTTCTAGTCCATATCTACCTTCAATTTTATTTCCATTATCATTAAAACCCACAAAACCAATAATCCTAGAAGCCAAAAAATCTCCAGGATAATATCTCCACTTTTCTTTTTGAACAATAATACCAGGTAAATTTATTTTATTTACTTCTTTAATTTTATCTTCACTAACATGCTTTGCTATTTCTTCATAAGGGTCATCCTTTTTTGAAATCTTAGAATAAAAATCTCCAGCATCAATATCAAGTATTTTAGAGAGCTCCTGATAATACATTTTTGTATCAGTAGAAACATTTCTATTATTAAGTGCAACAATATATCCAGTTTTTAAACTTGCAGCAGAAACTAAAGACCCTTTTTTGTCTTTAAAAAAAATACTACCTCTATCAAAGGTATCTCCTGAAGCATTTATGTATTGTCTATCAGCTTTTTCAATATAATCTCCACCATCAACGAGCATAATCTAAAGTAATTTTATTTTTAGAATTAATATAATCAAATTCCATAGAATTAATATCTGAATTTAAAGAAATCATTTCCTTCTCCATATTTTGTTTAGAAACAGCATTCATTATTGTATTATTAATTTCTATTCCGTAAGAAACTAACAAAAATAGAAAAATAGAAAAAAGAGTCCAAAAGATTTTCTTCTCTCTGTATTCAATATTATTTATTTTGTTTTTTATTGCTTCTACCATTCTATTGAATTTTACTTAATTTGCTTTATTGTTTATTTAACTCTGTTTCTTTTTTTCCCTTATTTCCACTGAATTTATAATGAAACGGGTGTTTTTTATTCGTATCCATTCGTATCATTAGTATCATTCGTATATTGGTATATTTAATTTGTTTTTTCTATCACCCTCATTTTTGCACTTCTTGATCTTGGATTTTCTCTGACTTCTTCATCTTTGGGCACTATCGGCTTCTTATTTATTAATATTCCGTTACCATCTTTTGATTTTTCTCTAAAAAAGTTTTTTACTTCCCTATCTTCAACGCTATGAAAAGATATTATTGCCATTCTTCCACCAATATTTAGTAACTCCCAACCTTTCTTCATTCCATCCTTTAATGCACTGATTTCATCATTCACCCCGATTCTTAATGCTTGAAATGTTTTTGTAGCAAAATGAATTTTTCCTCTTTTATAAAAATTTGGAACTGCACCCTCGATTATTTTTAAAAGATCAAATGTTGTCTTTATTGGTTCTTTCTTTCTCGATTCAACAATTGCTTTTGCAATCCTCCTAGAATATCTTTCATCTGCATAAGCATAAATAATGTCTGCAATTGTCTCCTCTCCCCAGTTATTTAAAATAATTTCTGCTGTAACACTTTCTCTACTACTATCTGAAAACGTCATTAAAAGTGGTTCGTCATTTTTGAAAGTAAAACCTCTTCCTGATGTATCTAGCTGATCAGACGAAAGCCCTAGATCTAGAAGTATCGCATCAACTTTTTCTAACCCTAAATTTTTTAAAACATTATCTATATTTCTGTAATCAGATAAAACTAGATTATATTTACAATTCGTTTTTGATAATCTTTCTAGAGCCCTATTTATTGCCCCACCATCTCTGTCTACAGCAATTATTTGAACGGAACCATTAAAATCGGAACAAACTTTCATAACATGTCCCGCTCCTCCTAATGTCCCATCAAAATAAATTGATCCTGGCTTAAGATTTAAACTTTCTATTGCTTCATTTAAAAGAACTGTTCTATGAACTGTGTTATATCTCGATACTGAATCTCTATTTTCATTTTTTTCTTTCTCAGTATTCATCTATCTTTGATTTTTGATATTATAATTTTGATTTACTTGACGAACTTTCAACTTATTTTCTTGGTATTTATCTTGTCCGCGATAATCCGCGTTAAGTCTGCGACCGTCTGCGCTTCAGAGAGCACCTGCTTGGCCTAATTTTTCTGCTAATTGATCAGCTTGTTTTTCAACAACACCTTTGTATTCTCTCCATGAATCTTCATTCCATATTTCTACTCTATCCTGTACACCGACAACAGCTATCTTTGATTTTAAATTTGCTCTCGTAACTAAAAATTCTGGCAATAAGATCCTTCCGATTGTATCCACCTCAACTTCAGTAGCAGATCCGAACATATATCGGTTGAAACTCCTGTTGTCTGCCTGAAGCATCGAAAAATCAGAAAGTTTTTCTGAAATCCTTTTCCACTGAGCGAGAGTAAATATCCATAGACACTGATCAAGCCCTGCTGTAATAATTATTTTCTTACCAATTTCTTTTCTAAATTTAATAGGGAGTGATACTCTCTTCTTTTCATCTAATGTGTGAATATATTCTCCTATTAGCATATGTTTAAAATATTACTTAAGTTAATTTGAAATTTATTATCTATTTTGTGGATGCTTGCCCGAAAAAATAATTCTGATTATTTGGCGGGTATTCTCCTATTAGCATAAAATTTGTTGTAGGTGTTTTAATTGTTAGATATGTTGTAAATGTAGTGATACCACTTCTTCCCACCTGATGTACATTTTATAGCACTTTATACCACTACGCAACATAAAAACTGTTGATAACTTAATAATAGATTTTGACATTGAAGAATATGGTTATTCCACGATAAATATATGTAATAAAATACCTCAGTGCGGAGAACACGAGGTACTCGTTATTTCTGTCTTTGCGAGGAGGTATTCCGACGTGGCAATCCAGAGATGGTTTGCTTCGTCACTTCGTTTCTCGCAAAGACGGAATATAAAATAATATGGATTAATTCAGAGCATCAGGAAATATCTAGTAATATATATAATTCAGATGTTATTTGTGAAAATAAAAAAAGCATTTTTGCTTAGCAAAAATGCTTTTTTCTTTAGACTTTAGACTTTAGACTTTTGACTAAAAATTAATTCCCCGACCTCACACAACGAGTAGCTGATGGAGAATTATCAGCTTGAAAATAAACACTTCCATTTGAAAACAAGACAATAAATTTACTCGATAAATGCTCTGCTGGAGAAGTCGATGTCCAATATGAATCATCAGTTCCAACAAAATATTTTTTATTTATTGATGGATCAAAAGATCCAGTATCAACTATACTTACCAGTTCCTTAACGGTCGGCAATCTCCAATCTTTTTTACCACCAATATTTAAAGACGCGCAATCATCTCTTGATTTAGACCATTCCTTAAGTGAGGGACTGCCAGATTTACAAGCTGTACCAGAAAGACCAA
>JAPLZG010000129.1:4948-9194 GCA_026395155.1 Candidatus Tayloriibacteriota bacterium
TGTACCAGAAAGACCAATCGGACATTTCAACCAGACTAATTTTGTGTAATTATCTGTAATTGTCCCATTATTATTATCAGTATAATTTACTGGAGATTCAGGAGGTAATATATTTTGAACAGTACTCGTAGAACTTGTAGCAGAAGTTTGGCTTGTTAAAAGGACAGTAGAAAACTGATTGAAAAAAATTCCCGATAATTTATTATTAAATTCATGTTTGAAAAATACAATATCTAAAACAACAATAAGAAACAATAAAATAACAATTGCCGAAATAACTCTAAATGTAAATATTTTTTTCATATAATTATGATTATAACAACTTGATTATTATTTTGCTAGTAACTAAAACAGTGAGCAAGGATGTTTTTCTCTTTAGCAATAGCGAGCGAATATATTTTCTCAACGGGTTATCCTCCAAAGGCGGACAGGTTTACGTAAATTTAGAAAATTAATGAATCTTTTAGAAAAATCAAACTGTTTGACGAACTTTGTGAGGAGTTTTCTATTTTTAAAACCATTTAGCAGCGCGACTGACTATCTGCTCTTTTGTGCACTAGCGAGCGAGGATTTTCTGTTCTGCTCAATAGCGAGCGAGTTTTCTCTTTTTAAAACCATTTAGCAGCGCGACGGCGCGAGAATAGCAAATTTTCAGCAGAAAATTATGCGCGGTTTTAAAAAGAGAAAACGAGCGAGCCTTCATCCTCGAGGTCTCATAAACGGAAAAATCTGACATTCCCTACCAGGTTTATCCATGAAAAACCAAAATAATCTTTCAGACATTCCAAAACCAAATGTTGGTGGCATACCATACTCCAAAGCTTCAACAAAGTCACCATCCATCATTTGTGCTTCTTCATCTCCTTCGTCTCTTAATTTTGCTTGCTCAGTAAATCTTTCCATCTGATCAAGCGGATCATTAAGCTCGCTAAAACCTTTACCCATTTCAGAACCAGCTAAAATAACTTGGAATCTTTCGACTAGATCTTTATCTTTAGCCATTCTCTTTGCAAGAGGCTCCATCATTACGGGAACATTTACAAGAAAACCAGGACCACTGATTTGTTTTCTACAATATTTCCAAAGAGTATCTATCGCTCTATTTAGATTAAAACCTTTTTTATCAAATTCAACTTTAAGATCTTTCAGTCTGCTTTCAATTTCCACTTTCCTCCAAGATCAATATCAAAGCCTTTTATTTTAAATTTTAAAGTTCCAAAAGTTTCTTGAGCAATAAATTTATACATTTCTTCTACAAGTTTCATCCCCTCATTATAATCAGAATAAGCAGAGTAAAATTCAAAATGCATATAATCTTGCAAATGTTCTGCATCAGCACCTTCATTTCTGAAAACCTTACCTATCTCATATACTTTAGTAAAACCAGCTACCATAAGACGTTTAAGCCAAAGCTCTGGGGAAATTCTTAAATAAACATCAACATCATATGCATTATAGTGAGTGACAAATGGTCTTGCTTCTGCTCCACCGGCAGTATTTTCTAAAACAGGAGTTTCTACTTCCATAAATTTCTTATTCTGGAGAAAATTTCTAATTGAAGAAAAAAACTTTGCTCTTTTTTCAATCATTTCTTTGACATCATTATTAAAAATAATATCAAGGTATCTTTTTCTAAGTTTTTCTTCCTCATCTTGAAGGCCGTGCCATTTCTTCCTCATCTTGAAGGCCGTGCCATTTCTCTGGAAGTGGTCTCAAGCCTTTTGCAAGCATCTTCCAGCCTTTTACTTGAACAGTTTTCTCACCTCTCTTTGTAATAAATAAAGAACCATTTATTTCAACAAAATCTCCTATATCTACTGCATTCTGAAATAAATCAAAAACTTTTTCTTCCATCTCATCTTTTTTCAAAAGTCCTTGAAAGGAACCTGAACCATCATTTATATTAAAAAATACTAAGCCACCTTGGCCTCTTATAGACATAACCCTACCAACCAAATGGACATTTTCTTTTTTGGAAATTTCATCAAAATCTTTTACAACTTCAGACAAAGAAAAATCTCTTCTTGATATTGCTGGATACGCAGACATTCCTGCTTTTTCAAGAAGTTTTATTTTTTCTATTCTTGTTTTTCTAAGTTCTTCGAGAACCATAATGTTATAAATGTTGTAATTGTTATAGTTGTTATAATTGCTCAATTATTAAATTAAAAATCATGCTATTTGTGTGTTTGTATTAAGCAATTAGAACATTTAAAACAACTAGAACAGATAAAACATTCTTTACTTAATATCCACAACCTTATATGACATTGTACCAGAAGGAGAGCTAAAAGAAAATGATTCACCTTTCTTTTTACCGAGAACAGCTTGACCGATTGGAGATCTATTCGAAAGTTTATCTGCTGAAATATCAGATTCTGCAGAACCCACAATCATAAAAGTTCTTTTTTTACCATCGCTCTTTTCTACAGTAACAGTACTTCCAATCATTGCGTGATCCCCATGTCTATCTTCAACAACAGTGGCATTCTTTAAAATTAATTCTAATTTTAAAATTCTTTCTTCTATATTTGCCTGTTGAGCTCTAGCCTCATGATATTCAGCATTTTCTGAAAGATCACCAAGACCTCTCGCATAATCAAGTGCTTCTGCTACTTCTTTTCTTTTTGCATTTTTTAAATCTTTAAGCTCAATAACCAACTCATCATATTTCTGTTTTGTAAGATACTCTCTTTTTTCTTCCATCCCGTTTAGAGATAGGAACGCTCTCTTTTTTTAGATTCGCGACCTATCTATTAATTTATAATATTTTGCTTCATGATGACTATATATGAAGCGTTCCGTAGCTTGGACCAAATAATTTTTATTAAAAACTTATGTGTTTTATGAATTTACCATTAATTATTATGTAACAACATAATCTCTAACGGGATCCATATTTTTCTTTATCTCGCCATAGCTTTTATTAGCCAGACAAGCAGATTAATTAATAATTGCTAAAAGTTTAGCAGTTTTTTGATCTTAAGTAAAGTTAAATTTATTAGTATTAATAATCAATGATCTAAATCCGCCACAATAAACTTTAGTAAAATTTTAAATCATATTCTTCCTTATCAGCTTGCAACAGGATACTTAATTAATGATTAACAAGTGAACCATGGTTCACTTGAGTATTTTTACGATGTTTTATATTGATTTACAATTATGACGTCCGGCAATTAAAAAGATAATTATTAAAAAGTTCATAATTTTATACAAAAAAAAGAGGTCGAGCTGGGTAGCCCGACCTCTGTTTATCCAACGCCGCCCTTATCAGGCGGCCCTGGACGAATGATTGCCTTTTTCACCGTTCCGCCGGCGGAGGGCCCGCTCACTGATGTTCTGTCTGGTCAACTCGACCATCATGATGACGTAGTCGGGACCAACAGTAATCGGATACTTAACCTCGAAAAACCAGCTTTCCCCCGGCTGATTCGGCAACTTGGGCTCCTTACCCTTGTTGTCAGCAACGAGAATTACTCTCATTGACCAGTCGGAGTTGATGTCGATGGCCCCGTGGCACTGCCACTGCGTGACACCCTTGTGAGTGTTGAGGTTGAAAATCCCATGATCAGCATTGATCAGGACCTCGCCATGCACAAGCACGGTCACGATGTTTCTCCGCTCATCGGGTGAAACGTAGAGTTCGTGCCCTTCCTCGCACACGAACCATTTATCGATTTCTGGCACCACGGGGCTGGTCTTGTCGACCACATACAATGTCCCCCCGTCTCTGTTCCCCAGAAAACACTGGAGCTGAGGCTCCTTGGTTTTGGGATTCGTTCCCTGACAAAAGCGCAGAACTCTTAAGAAACCGCTCATGATATTAACCAACCCTTCTTATTGAAACAGATCCTAACTTCATCGCATACAAATTTCGGAACTCCCGAAAATGTATTTGACTATAAAAGGTCAAACAGTGTTAAAGTTTTGAATCCTCTATAAGTATAGCATATTATAGATATCTGTCAACCTAGTAGTGAATTTTGTTATTGGGTTTACTAAAAAACCCTTACTTTTAGCCATAAATCTGCAAATAGAAGGAATATAGAATATAGAATGTTGAATAGGATAACAAAAAAACAAGACAATGAGTAAATTCTCAATACAATTCTGCCAATAGCTAGCGAAGCTGAGAATTTTAAAAACACAGCGAAGCTGGCTATCTGCTCTTTTGTGCACTAGTGAGCGAGGATTCACATTTTAAAAACCTAGCGAGCGCGACGGCGCGAGCTCGAGGAATTTT